>CADAHD010000298.1 GCA_902787595.1 uncultured Lachnospiraceae bacterium | reverse complement strand
GTTATTGCTTCACTCTGTGCGATTATATACCAAAAGACCCGCCATCGCAAGGCAGGCCCTTATTTCCCGGATTCTTTCTTAGCCCTTATGGCGGCAATTACATCGTTGACATTGTCCCTGTTCAGAAAGCCTTTGTAATCCGAATCAGCCTGCTTTAGTATCTCAAAGCCTTCGATTTCCTCTTTTCTATATTCATCATATAGTTTTTTCTTGTCATCAGTTGAATAAATCTCGTCCAAAAGATCCCGGGCCGGATCTGCCCGGTCAAGCTTATCAAAGGATCCATATAGATCAGATATAGCCCGCTCTATCCGGTCACGCGAAATGCCTGTTTCCATCACTACACCGATCACATCAGATTTATCATATTTGTATTCCCTAAATGAAGCTAGTTTCATTGCTGCTATATATTCTGCAGGAAGAATACGAACATGCATAATATTTGAAAAAGTTCTGTAGTGAACAGAATGCTGTACTATCGCATCTGAGTATGACGCCGTCTTCTTAAAATCCTGATTGATCCAGTCCCGCGAAAAGCCATATTTATCGCCTATCTTACGGATAGCGTCTTTCATGGCAGATGAAGCCTGAATAAGCGCATCAATATCAGTGGTTGATTCTCTGAAACCGTATCCTGCCACTATTGCCGCGCCTCCTATAAGTATTATTTCCGCCGGGATCTTTGTTCCGTTCATCTTACGGAACACCTTGCCAAGCTCACTCAGCACCTCATCAAGATTTTCCTTTGTGAACGAATCCTGTTTTTTTCCGCTTTCATTTTCGCTCATCGTCAAAGATTTCTCCTTCTATTATGTTATACTTCAAGAACTCTGGAATAGCTTTTTTTTCTGCCTTGTCATACGCGTCTTTATCTTTTAAAAGACTATTTGATATCTCTACATCTATCGGATACGTCTTATGGTCCAGCTTATAACTGCGCATCTCATTATAGTTTTCGCATCTGGGGATATTATTTCTCCGGCTGATATAATCTATCATCGCCAGCTCATACAACGCCTCGGCATACATGCACAAATGCCAGTAATGATCGATCTCGCGCCTCTCAAGGACATCGATCACATAATCCAGCTCTCCTTTGCGGTGCACCTGATGACACTGTTCGCTGCGAAAAAGTGTAAAGCTGTAATTCTTCTTGCACAAAAGCATTAAGTCATCAATTGATATCCTCAATGCATCTGCCAGCCTGGCCGCCGTATCGAGCTTACACTGCCTGATATCCGATTTCCCTTTCATAATGTTATATACCACTGAGTAATTAAGGCCGCTTTTTTCAGCCAGCGAATACAAACTGATATGCTTATCCTTTAAAAACTGATCGATCCTCATACTACACCTCCTGATCATATCTCCATAAATTATATCTGTTAACAGATATATCTGTCAACAGATATATTGTCATGCAGAAAGCTCAACGATAAGCAAAAGGCGCGGCCGAAGCCACGCCTTTCATTCAATAGCTGTAAACAGATCTTTACCGATCCCGCCCCTTAATAAAAGTCAGCGAAATCATATTTGATATACTGGGAATAAGGCGGGAAATAGTAGAAGGGTCCCTCTCCTTCCGTCGTTTCCACATAAGGGTCATTCACCAGTTTATCTATCACTTCGCATGCAACCTCCATAGAGCACAGCATATTAACACCTGTATAGACGCCGGAGAATATATCCATTGATACCATCTCGTCTTCTATCTCTACCAGACGTACATATGCAAGATTCTCAGCCGGGAATTCGGGATTAGGCAATTTGGCATGCCATAATACCTTATACGGTTTAGGCAGATTCTGATAAACCGACTTGTCCGTATCGGAATACCTTTCGGAACCGTATCCATAGACAGTAAATCCATATTCTTTTAAATGAAGTTCAAGATCCTTATCCGGCTTGTCATTTCCTTCTACCTTCACAGTGACCGTAACAGCCTTTCCGTTTATCTTTCCGCTGAGCTTTGCGCTGCCCTTCTTGCGTGCATGTATAATGCAATTCTCATCTGCATAGGCCACGCTGCAGTCGCTGCTCTTAAGTATCACATTCTGATAAACAGCCATATATGCAAGCTGTAACGTACTTCCCGAATTCATTTCAAGTGTATATTTATTTCCTTTTTTGCTTACGCCCTCGTTTCGAATCGTGGCATCCATAACAAAGATCACCGCTGTATATTTGAATCCCTCAACTTCTGCGTCAAGCGTTGTTATTCCCGAAGTCGTACCTGCTTTAACTTTATTCTTTTCAACCTTAACCAGAGTATCGCCTTCTTTCTGCGGCTTCCAGTCAACATTTCCTTTTACTCCGTATAACTTAAGCGGCTTGGTATCGCCTGCATATATATACATCACCTTAGTAGAAGGGCCGTAAACACGAATTGTGATCTTAACAGGCTCAGTACTGCCTCCGCTGGCGGTAAGTTCAGTCGTGCCTTCACCTATGGCTGTGATCCTGCCTTTTTTATTTATACGTACCACCGCATCCTCGGCCTTAGACGCTTTGAAACCGCTAAGCTTGATATTTACACTCTGCATCGGCTTAAGATCAACGGTATTTGTGAAATCTTTCTTTGTGGTATCAACATCTGCAACCTTTACTGTGTATTTGAACTGCACACCGTTAACATATGCATTTATCACAGTGCTGCCCTTGCTTAAAGCAAGGAGATTTCCGTCTCCGTCTACATAAGCCACATCAGGCGCCAGGCTGATATACTGTACATTGAGCCCTGCAACATTATTAAGAGAAACCGTCTTCTCATGATTTGCTATCATCTTAACCGTCTTACTCTCAAATGACGGCTCCACAACAGTCACATCGATAATCTGATCATTATGGATCAGTTTAACCGTGCCGGCTTTCTTTGCAGTTGCCTTTGTTTTACTTATGGCCAGAATCTTCTTATCTGAACTGGTCCAGTTATTATTACTCAGAACGAACTTTTGCCCTTTAACAAGAGTCAGACTGGCGGTATCCGCAGTGATGCCCGGCTGTGAATCCATAGCGCTATGGTCTGATGTACCATCATTATCCGCCTTTTCATCCGTATCATCAGGGATAACTATATCGACAGCTTCCTCTTCTTCATCGGTATCGGAGTCCTCAGCCGTCACTCCGTCCTGATCATCAGATACCACAACCTCCCCGCCCTCCGGCTCTGCTGCATACACTGCCGTCTGACCATAACTGCCAAGCAGCATGCTCACCATAAGCAGCGATGCTATCTTTCTTTTCCACTCCTTCATTTAAAAGCTCCTCTCTTTTTTTGCCCCGTTTTTCAAAATTATCTGCTATTTTCCGTCATTTATCCGTTATCCGGATGATAGGTATCCACTACTTCGGCCACGCGCTGCTTGATATCTGCGCTTCCGGCGCAGGCTGCATCCATAAGGCCGTTAAGCTGACTTAAGAACCTGTCCTCATCAAAGGGTACGGGATTTCCGATGTGGATCAGCTTGTTGGGCGTAGTCTTAAGTCCCTCCTGCGCCATAAGCTTCTCCTCATACATCTTCTCACCGGGGCGAAGACCCGTATAGACTATCTTGATAGCCACATCCGGCTTAAGGCCCGATAAGCGGATCAGATTGCGCGCCAGCGTATCGATCTTGACAGGGCTGCCCATATCCAGGACAAATATCTCTCCGCCCTTTGCATAGGTTCCTGCCTGCATCACCAGGCTCACTGCCTCGGGTATGGTCATGAAATAGCGTATGATATCGGGATGCGTAACTGTAACCGGCCCGCCCTGTGCTATCTGCTCCTTAAACAGCGGTACCACGCTGCCGTTTGAACCCAGCACGTTTCCGAAACGCACAGCCACATATTCGGTAACGGGCTTTATATCGGACTTAAACTCTTCCCCGTCGCTCATATGCGAGTATATAGCTTTAAGATCCGCAGCTTTCCCCGCTTTTATCTTTGCATCAAAGGTCTGCACCACCATCTCACACAGGCGCTTGCTGGCTCCCATTATATTGGTGGGATTGACAGCCTTATCAGTGCTGATCAGCACAAAACGCTGCACTCCGTTCATCATAGCCGCATAGGCTGTCTTATATGTTCCTATGGCGTTATTCTTGATAGCCTCTGACGGGCTGCCCTCCATAAGCGGCACATGCTTATGCGCGGCTGCATGATAGACCACCTGGGGCTTATAATGTGAAAACAGCTGCATAAGCCTTCTGGAATCACGCACGGACCCTATCTCTACCTTAAGGTCCAGATCCGGATGATCGCGCATGAGCTCCTGCTGTATATCATAAGCATTGTTCTCATATACATCAAAGATGATCAGCTGCTTAGGCGCATGTCTAGCCACCTGACGGCACAGTTCCGAACCTATGGATCCTCCGCCGCCTGTCACCAGTATCACCTTATCGTTGATAAAGTCGTAGATCTCCTGCATATCTACCCTTATCTGTTCGCGGCCCAGCAGATCTTCTATGGATACGTCCTTCAGATCGTTGACGGTGATCCTGTCCTCATCCACCATCTGATACATGCCGCGCAGCATCTTAAGCGAACAGTCGGTCTCTTTGCAGACATTAAGTATCTCCTTAAGATCATCCGCAGTAGCGGAAGGTATGGCGATATAGATCTTTTCGATATGATGACGGCTTACATTCTCAAGTATGCTGTCACGGCCGCCGGCTATGGGAATGCCGTCAATGGAGCGCTTCCATTTATTCTTATCATCATCAATAATGACAGCTATACGGTCGTGTCCGTGGCCGAAGCGCGTCATCTCACGTATGATAGCCCTTCCTGCAGAGCCGGCGCCTATTAGCATTACCGGGCGGAATTCCCCGTCATTGGCGCCTTTATGCTCCTTGACCAGCAGGATAAAACGGTAGGAAAAGCGCGCGGCCATGGTCATCATAAACTGCAGCATTATACCCACAAAATAGTATGACCAGGGCATATGGAAGAATTCATCCGAGGCGCCCAGGACAAAAGGTGTAATGCCGACTATATGGATCACAAAACATATGACTGCGGATAATACTATCCTCTCAAGCTCCATAAAGGAAGCATAGCGCCACATGGCCGAATACAGTCCGCACAGACCGTATACCACCAGGCCTGCTGCCATATATATAAGCGTAAACTGAAGATACGGCGTCAGATAATCCGCAGGGATGCTGCCGACACTAAAGTCAAAGCGAAGCAGAAGGGCCAGAAAAAATGACAGATTGAATACCACGGCATCAAAAACCGCAAGCATCACTGCCATCACCTGCCAGTGTTGTATTTTAGTTCCTATGATCCTGTTCATCCGTTTGATTATATTCTAATACCCTTTGTATGACAAGTTTTCGTCAGATGATGTAAAACCAGCTGTCTTCCTCATCAAGGGGTACACATTTCTCCTTGTTTTCGTCGGCATACTTATAGGTCAGCTCCTGGCTGCGTATGTATACCTTGGCTCCCGCAGGGATGGACTTGGTAATAAAGCAGTTGCCGCCTATCACGGCCCCCTCTCCTATAACGGTGTCACCTCCCAGTATGGATGCTCCGGAATAGATCGTCACATTGTTCTCTATGGTGGGGTGACGCTTTTTGTTATTAAGACTCCTGCCGCCTCTCGTGGATGCGGCGCCCAATGTCACGCCCTGATATACCTTCACATTATCGCCTATCACCGTAGTCTCGCCAACCACTATGCCGGTACCGTGATCTATAAAGAAATACTTGCCTATGGTGGCGCCGGGGTTGATATCTATACCTGTGAGTGAATGCGCATGCTCCGTCATGATGCGGGGGATCAGCGGCACGCCCAGCAGATAAAGTTCATGAGCCACACGGTTCACAAAGATCGCATAAAGCCCTGGATAAGAGAAGATTATCTCATCTTTATAAAAGGCT
>CADAHD010000297.1 GCA_902787595.1 uncultured Lachnospiraceae bacterium | reverse complement strand
AAAAGCCGGAACTGAGAGTATATACGGATGATTTTGGCAGCCGGAAGGGAGATAACTGTCTCGTGGCTGATCTCGGAGGAAAAGTGGTTGGTGCCGTATGGACGAGGATTATGGATGATTATGGTCATGTCGATGATGCAACTCCTTCTTTTGCTATTTCTTTATATAAGGAATACCGGAAACAGGGCATCGGATCACAATTGATGGTTAAGATGCTGGAACTGCTTAAATGGCAGGGGTATGAGCGGGCATCGCTGGCGGTTCAGAAAGCCAATTATGCCGTAAAAATGTATGAGAAGGTTGGCTTTAAGATCGTCAATGAAAATGATGAAGAATACATTATGGTTTGTGAATTATGAAATACAACTACTATTTCGGGATCAGAAAAATGTTTCTGAGGGACAGAGGATTATCTGAATGAATCAGAGTCACGATGAGAGGTTAAGCTTATTATGAATATCGGTTTGGTTTTCAGCGGTGGCGGGACCTGCGGTGCATATCAGATCGGCTTCTGGAGAGCACTTAGGGAATCCGGTATGGAAAAACAGATAACAGCGATAAGCGGTTCATCTGCAGGTTCTCTTAATGCGCTTTTATTTGCCTATGGTGATCCGGATCTGGCGGAGGATATCTGGAGAGGATTACGGCAGTCAGATCTCTTTAAACTGAGAGGATTTCTGGACCGGAAAGCTTTGTTTTCACAGATAGGATACGCCGGTCTTATTGACCGCTTTGAAGATTACTGGCCCGGGCTGCAGAAAGGCATGCCGATATACAGCTGTGTATCAGTATTAAACAGACAGGACGGTACTTTAGATAGGATAGATCTGAAACGGCGTGAAGCCGGAAGGCCCGGATATATCCTGTTGAATGAGCTTTCTTATAAAGCTATGAAGAATGTGCTCCTGGCTTCATCAGCCATACCGTATGTTTATCCGCATAGACATGTGAAAGGTAAGACCTGTATAGACGGTGATTTTTCTGATAAGACGCCGTATCGTCCGCTTATCGATCAAGCTTGTGATGAAATAATAATACTTCATCTCAATACCAGGGAGGAAGCAAAGGAAAGAAGGCTTGAATCAGATGAGGATCACGATCCCGTAAGCCAAAGACGCTTGTATCACCTGTATCCTTCGGAAACGCTTGGCGCTTTCATGCTTGTGACAAAGGAACTGACAAAACGGCGTATCGGGATGGGATATGAGGATGGAAAAAGATTCCTTGAAGAGAAAAGAAGCTGTGATCAAAGCCGGCTTTAAGATCGTCAATGAAAACGAAGAAGATGAAGAGGGGTAATGAGTAAATGCGCACAGAGAAAGAAATGATGGAACTGATCCTGAGTACAGCAGAGGAAGATCCACGGATCCGTGCTGTTTATATGAACGGATCACGAACCAATCCCAATGCACCGAAGGATATCTTTCAGGATTATGACATTGTTTATGTTGTAGAAGAAACCGGATCATTTATCCGGGACAGAGAGTGGATCCGCCGGTTCGGCGATATATTCTTTATGCAGTACCCGGATGAACACCCGGACTATCCAAGTGATAAAGAGAATTCATATGGCTGGCTTATGATATTTACGGATGGGAACAGGCTGGATCTTACCGTGAAAACGATATCGCATGCGAAGGAAAACGTTTTGGAGGACAGCTTGTGCAGGATACTGCTTGATAAGGATGGTATTCTTCCGGCGGTTCCGGAAGCTTCGGAAGAAACACATTTTGTTAAACGACCGTCAAAGGAACAGTATGCGGCTGTTTGCAATGAATTCTGGTGGTGCCTGAACAATATCGCAAAAGGTCTTTGGAGAAACGAAGTGACATATGCTCAGGATATGCTTAACTTTGTGGTCAGAAAGCAGCTTGAAACGATGCTCTCCTGGAAGATCGGCAGCTTGAAACGATGCTCTCCTGGAAGATCGGTGAGATGACCGCTTATTCCGTCAGCGTAGGAAAATCGGGAAAGTATATGAATAAATGGCTGTCAGATGAAGAATGGAAGAACTATCTGGATACTTATTGCAGTGCTGCAGCAGATGAAATGTGGAAAGCCGTGGAGATCATGTGCAGATTGTTCTATGATACTTCAAAGTGGGTGGCCGACCATAGCGGGTTTCCTTTTGAACGGCAGGAAGCGGATAATAGTTTCAGATACTTTAATGCTGTGAAAGAAATGGGAGATGGATTATTACTATGATTTCTTTTTTAGTGATCCGTATTTGGGACTTGACCCCATTGGGGTCTGACCCCGGGAAATAGATCGTGGTATAAACAGTTATACACAAAGCGCCGCTAATATGATAAAATATCATAAGGTGGCGCTTTTTAACAGTTATAAAGCCGGTAGTCAAAAGCAGAGGGAAATTATATGGATGGTATTAAAAACGAATCTGATGCGTTGAGGGACTGCTCTGATAAGTTTGTCAGTGATGCCCGAAGTGAATATGATCTCGATATTCATCATATTGAAGTTACATCACGTAAGAACAGCTGCATAAGCGTTGATACGGATAATGGTAAAGGCAGACTTGTGCCTGTGCTTGACATTTATTTTATGGATGATTCGTTTCAGAAGCTTGTAGATGAACGGAAACGCTTAAAGACGGATGTAAGCGATAAACTTCGGAAATTATGGCAGGAGACTACGATACTATTCCGTGAATATTTGAATAAACAGGAATACTGCGATCCCCAAATGTATATTCATGCTTCTGATTTTGAGCAGAAGTGTTTTTATGACTTTATTACCAATAAACAAACGGAAATAACAGAGCTGTTGAAAAACAGGCTGGGAGTATTGCCGGAGAGATTATACACTGCGCTGGAAGGGATCAATATAGTATATACGACGGCTGATTATACGGCGCTGGAGCTTGAAACAAGGGCGGATGGTCTGCGCGAAGAGATCTGCGCATTGGCCGACAGATATATCGTTGAAAAATACCGGCAGAGTATCATGAATGTTTCTTATGTCAGGTTTTTGCACCCTGAAATGCCCGGATATAACGGATACGGGCTGTGGCTGGGATGATGCTTTCAAAATGATCAGTGAGGGTAAGGGTACACAGTTTGACCCCAAATGCGTGGAGGCCTTTTTGGAAGCTGTCAGCGAGATAGAAGCTGTGCTTGATAGATACAGCGCCTGAGCGGACGGCTGTAATGATAAAGAAAAGGGGAAATAAGATGATGAAAAAAGCAGGATTATTAAGAAATGCTGTGCTTATGGCGTTTGCTTCCGGTATGTTTTTGTTAGGAGGATGCGGAGATAAAGGCATAGAGGGAGACTGGATCCTTGTTGAGGAAGTGACGGCTGATGGTGAGGTTATGAAAGAGGATGATCTTGAAGAAGCCGGCATTATGGAAGAATATTCGATAGAAGGAGATGTTGTTCATTATACATGCAATATGGCTTTATTGGACAAACCGATCGAGTTTGATCTTTCACTGGAAGAAACAGGGAAAAACAGATATGATTTTAAGCTGAATAGTATTGTTTTTGCATCTGTGGAATTAAAAGGAGACAGCTTTACCTATACAGCAGGCGAAGGAGAGGACAGTTCACAGATGAAGTTTAAGAGGAAATAATATATTTCTGTATAACGCTGGGAGAGGATCCGGCTGTGACCGGTTTTTATGATAATAAAGGGATATAACAAAGAGAATTTTAAAGTGGTATTTGCTATGGCCTGGCCGGCCATAGTAGAGTCTTTTTTTGTTGCTTTTGCAGGGCTGGTGGATTCGCTTATGGTAAGCCGGCTTGGGTCTTATGCTGTGGCAGCGGTGGGTCTTACGACACAGCCTAAGTTTATGGGACTGGCGCTCTTTTTTGCGATCAATGTATCAATTTCTGCGCTGGTGGCCAGACGCTTCGGAGCAGGAAAACGTCAGGATGCCAACGGAGTGTTCCTGACGGCAATGATATTTGTTATCACGGCCGCGGTGGCTTTGAGTATTCTGTTCGTTGCATGCGCGGATCCTGTTATAAGGCTTTGCGGTTCTTCTGATGCAACTCCCGAAGACCTGGCTACACATGATGCTGCGGTGACTTATTTCAGGATCATCATGGGAGGCATGATCTTTAACTGCATACAGATGGCGATAAACTCTGCGCAGCGAGGCGCCGGAAATACCAGGATAACCATGAGGACCAATGTGACTTCAAATCTGGTAAATATAGTGCTCAATTATCTTCTGATAGAAGGACATTTTGGTTTCCCGGCTCTGGGCATCGTGGGAGCTGCGCTTGCAACAGTTCTGGGGACGGTAGTATCCTCGATCATGAGCATTATATCGATAGCGAATGCTGAGAGTTTTATCAGCATACCTTATATTTTAAAGGAAAAGATCAGGGCGTCGGTGAAAGCCTTAAAAAGCCTGATAAGTATAGGCTATGGTATTTTCTTTGAACAGATACTGATGCGTATAGGTTTTATGGCAACGGCAGTCATGGCAGCAAAGAAAGGCATGGATTCGATGGCGGCGCATCAGGTGGGAATGAATCTGATGGGGCTTACCTTCAGCTTTGGAGATGGTCTGCAGGCGGCAGCAGTTGCACTCATAGGCAGATCGCTGGGACAGGGGGAGCCTGAGCTGGCCAAGGATTACGGACGCACCTGCAGGGCGCTGGGAATGATGATCGCCGCGGTGCTTATCGCATTCTATTTCTTTGGCGCAAAATGGCTTATGTCGATGTTCTTTGAAGAAGAGCATATTATAGAGATAGGTGTTTCTATAATGCGTGTGATCATCTTTATCGTTTTGTTCCAGATAATACAGGTTATTTATATGGGATGTTTAAGAGGCGCCGGAGATACGCTGTATACTGCTTTTGCAGCCACCATGTCGGTCACCGTTATCCGTACGCTGGTCTCATGGCTGGGAGGTTTTGTTTTCGGATTTGGTATTGTGGGTATCTGGCTGGGCGTGCTGGCGGATCAGATCTCCAGATTCCTCTTTGCCGGCATAAGATACAGAATGGGTAAATGGGTAAAGATAAAAATATGAGGCCACGGGGAACCACGGGGACGGACTTCGTGGTTTTTCGGATAAAGTGTCGAATGACGATATTGAAAAAGGAGACAGAGCTATGCGGGTAAGAATAGAGACAGACAGACTGATACTCAGGAATGTTTCGCCGGATGATCATCAGGCGTGCTTTAAGTGGTGCGGAGATCCTGATGTAAATAAGTATCTGATCTATAATCTTTATGATAATGCTGATGATGTCAGGACCTGGCTTGAATCGAGAGATGAGGACGATCCCGATAATTATGAT
>CADAHD010000296.1 GCA_902787595.1 uncultured Lachnospiraceae bacterium | reverse complement strand
GTGGCAGCGGCCTTAGCTTTGGCAGCATGTGCAGTGAGGATATACTGGATAAGAACTGGCAGAGGCTGATACTTACGCATCTTAAAGAAAAACAGCACAGGGGCGTGCTTACGGGAGCAGCCCTTACGGATACGCGCATAAGCATTTTGACCGGACGCGCTCATCCCAAACATACGGAGGGCGGGGATTTTCGCCAGGCAACCTACAGAGCGGTGCGTCAGGGACTGATGCAGACAGGGAGCATACTTCTTGAGCCGTATTATTTCTTCAGGATAGAACTTCCGGCAAGCGCTCTTGGGCATGCCATGACCGATATAGAAGCCATGCACGGCAGCATGGATGCGCCTTCGAGTGACGGAGTTAATGCCGTGCTTACCGGCAGGGCTGCGGTAGCCTGCATCAGAAATTATGCAAAAGACCTTGCGGCGTATACAGCCGGCTGCGGGAGCATTTCCTTAAGCCTGGCAGGGTATGACATTTGCCATAATACCGAGGAAGTGATCGAAAAGACCGGATATATGCCGGAAGCCGATCTTAAGAATACTCCCGATTCGGTATTCTGCGCTCATGGCGCAGGCTTTGTGGTCCCCTGGAGCGAAGTCTTTGACTATATGCATGTAGAAAGCGCCTATACGCCTTTTACGGATAATAATGAGCATAAAGAGGAAAGCTACGCTGCGCGTGTGCGTAAAACTGCGGGCAGTGACAGCATGGGAAGCCTGGGGACGGATGAGGTTGATGCGATATTAAACCGTACCTTTTATGCCAACAGTTCACATACCGTGGATTCGCAGGGCAGGCGCAGACAGGGGCTGGGCGCGCGTGAGGAATTAAAGCCCGCCGCAGCCGATCCCTATGATGATTACGAGTTCAAACCTGCTGCTAAAAAAGAAGAGTACATGGTGGTAGACGGTTACAATATCATATTTGCATGGCAGGAACTGAAAGAACTGGCGAAAGACAATATGGATGCTGCCAGGGATAAACTTGTGGATCTTTTGAGCAATTATCAGGGATATACGGGCATGGAGATAATGCTGGTATTTGATGCATACAGATCTGCAGGGCGCGGGAGGCAGATGGACTATGCCGGTCTTCATGTTATATATACAGCGGAAAACGAGACCGCCGATATGTATATAGAACGCTTTGCCACGAAATACGGGAAGAAGCATAATGTGATAGTGGCAACCAATGATATGCCCGTGCGCGATATTGCCTGGGGGAGCAGCTGCATGAGAATGTCTGCAGGCGAACTGGAGAGACTGGTGAGGGGATGAGTATCATATCCTTGCCATGAAGCAAAGCAGACTTTGCTTGACCGTCACCTACGGCAGCGGTAGAATATCAAGGAAGATCTGAGTATCAGGGGGAGGAGAAAAAGTTTTGGAAGCATTTGATGAACTGCTTGAGGTCGTAAGACGGCTTCGCGCAGAGGACGGCTGTCCATGGGACAGGGAGCAGACTCATGAGAGTCTTAAGGCGGCCTGCATTGAAGAAGCTGCAGAGACGATATGCGGCATAAATGTGCTGGCAGAGACGGGCAATCCGGAAAATCTTAAGGAAGAGCTGGGAGATCTTTTGCTGCAGATAGTGATGCATGCACAGATCGCAAAGGAAGAAGGCGACTTTAGCATCGAAGATGTGATACGGGGTATAAGCGAAAAGATGATACGCAGACACCCTCATGTTTTCGGGAGTGATAAGGTATCGGACAGCAAAGAAGTTCTGCTTAACTGGGAGGAAATAAAGGCAAAGGAAAAAGAAGGTAAGGAAGATCTGAGCGCTTATCTGTCAAAAGCATTTGATGAATCAGAAAACCTTATTAAGAGAGCGAGGAAGAGAAAAGGTTTATGATCAGGATAAGATCGCTGATTCCGGCCCTGCTTTTTGTTTTGCTGACAGCAGGCTGTACACAGAGCATGCCGCCTGCGGAACCGACGGCCGGAGCAGTAAATGTCGGCAGTGATGCGGCGTCGGTTTCGGAAGAGGCCGCTGCGGTATCGGAGGATAAAACAGCAGTATCGGAGGATAAAATAGCGGTATCGGAAGATAAGGCTTCTGCGCCGGGAGAGACGGTAACGGAAAAAAAGGATGTGGTTTCTTTAGACAGTCTTCCTTATAATCTTGAGAGATATGAGAATGAGGCTAAAGAAGAACATCCGGTTTATGAATACTTCGGGGACAGACAGATCCCTAAGAATGGCAGATATATAGATATCTCCGGCATAAACTGCAGAGATAAGGATCTGGAAGCTTTTTTTGATACCCTGACCAATGTAGAGCGCATAAGGATGAAGGACTGCGGTTTATCGAATGATCAGTACGCCGCGCTTCAGGATGAACATCCTGAGATCAGGTTTATCTGGAACATCAGGGTCAAGAACTGGGTAATACCTACGGATACGGTTGCATTCTCCACACTGATAGGCTGGCCCGGCAACTGTCCGCTTTATGATTATGACGCCAAGTATCTTAAATACTGTACGGATATGGTCGCTCTTGATCTGGGTCACTGTTATATTACGGATTTCAGTTTCCTGGAATACATGCCGGAGATAAAGATACTTATACTGGTGGAGAATTATACCTATCCGGACAGCCATAGAAGGCTTAAGGATATCTCGGCCGTCAGGTTCTGCAAAAAGCTCCGTTATTTTGAGTTTTTTGCCAACGATGTGGAAGATATAAGCGTGATCTCGGAACTGACGGAGCTTGAAGATCTGAATCTGTGCTACAACTGGACAAAGATGACGGATCCCATAAAGAATCTGCCGCATCTTAAACGCCTGTGGATATACGGCACGCGCATAGCGCAGGCTGATCTGCAGGAGCTGCGCGAGATCTATCCGGATGTTGAGATAGTCACAAGCGGATCCGGATCGGTGGACCAGGGCTGGCGCAGCGGCGAACGTTATGAGGCCATGCGTGATATGGTCATCAATAATAAGATCGATCCGATCTATGCAGTGGATGCCACCACTTATGAAGAAACCCTGATGACGGCGCGTTATCCCGTGCCGGAAAAGGAAGAAGAAAAGAAGGAAGAGACTAAAGAAGAAAACAAAGAAGATAACAATGCAGCAGAGCCGGCAGAAGAAACTGCGGCTGATGAAAACTCAGAAGAAAACATGGAGGAAGAAGAACAGGATGAAAAATGAGATCAAATTTCTGGTAGCGGATATAACAACAATGGAAGTGGATGCTATTGTAAATGCGGCTAATAAGACCTTATTGGGAGGAAGCGGCGTAGACGGAGCCATACACTTTGCAGCAGGACCGGAACTGCTGGAGGAATGTAAAAAGCTGGGCGGTTGTGAGACGGGCGCTGCAATACCGGAAACAGCAGAAATGCTGCGGAATTATACAGCTGTTACAGGAGTTCGCTCGATCTGGCTGCAGAGCATGATCTTCACAGCATAGCTTTTCCGGCGATCTCTACCGGAGTATACGGTTACCCCAAGGCAGACGCTGCAATGATAGCCGTTAAAGCTGTTGTAAACTGGCTGGATGAGCATAAGGATTACGGCATGCAGGTAAATATGGTCTGCTATTCAAATGCCGACTATAAAGTATATGAACAGGTTGTAAAAGGAAAGGGACAGTAAGCTTACAGCTCCTTGTCGCTTTTGATCTTTTTGATCCATTTACCGCTGCGGAGTCTTATGATACACCAGATGGTCTTAAGCACCTGATCGGATTTAAGGCAGAAATAGATCCAGAAAGCCGGAAGATGCAATACCAGTCCGGCAAGTATTCCCAGCGGTAATGATACTACCCACAGAAAAAGGTTATCAGCCAGCATGAGCACCTTGGTATCGCCGCCGCCGCGCAGCACGCCTTTTGTCATGATGCTGTTGGTAGCCTGGAAAACGATTATAAGACTAATGGACAGCATAAGCTGAGAAGCTATATGCTTGGTCTCTTCCAGGAGGTTATAGGCGTTGATCATAGGCTGGGATATGATCATGACTATGCCTCCGGCTATAAGGCCGAAGAAAAGTCCCAGACCCATGAAAGCATAGCCCTGATCCAGGGCTTTTTCTTTGTCTCCTTCTCCAAGGGTTTTTCCCGTGATGATGCAGCCGGCCTGCGAGAAGCCCTGTATCACAACGGATGCCAGCATCTGTGTTACGGTGGTAACGGCATTTGCTGCCACGAAATTCTCTCCAAGTCTTCCGACTACCATGGCTACGGAGTTATTGCCCAGAGCCAGTATGCCGTCACTTATGAGCACAGGTATGCTTATGCGTATGTATTCATTCCAGAGTTTCCCTACTTTTCCGAAAAGGTCCTTGATGCGTATATTTATACGTGTATCCTTCAGAAAGAGATATCCGCATATCGCGCAGAATTCAAATATCCTGGCTATAAGCGTACCCAGGGCAGCGCCGGCTTCTTCCATTCTGGGGGCTCCGAACTTGCCGAAGATGAAAATGTAGTTTGCGCCTACATTTATAAAGAAGGCGGCGATCGAAGTGAACAGCGGTATCTGTACCATGCCTACATTACGCAGGATGATGGTGCAGGTAAGCGAAAGCGACAGCAGGAAATATGTTACCACTGACCAGTTGAGGTAATTGATGCCGCAGGCGATTATGGGCGCCTCTTCGGTATATATGCGCATTATCTGCTCCGGCAGCAGGAAGGTCGCAATGCAGAAGAGCGATGATAAAGCCAGACACAGGCGTATCATTATCACTACGGTGTTTTTTAAGGATTTGTGGTCCTGCATGCCGTAGTATCTGGATACCAGCACCGAAGCGCCCATGCCTATGCCCATGCAGAAGATCTGGAAAACGGAGATGAACTGATTGGCCAGAGATACAGCAGAAAGCTGCGTCTGGCCTATCTTGCCTATCATTATGGTGTCCATCATGTTTACGCCGGTTGTGATCAGGGACTGCAGTGTTATAGGTATGCTTATGGCTGCAACAGCCTTATAAAATTGCGGGTCATTTATTATAAGTTTTCTCTTTTTCATTTATTTAGTCCTCTTTTTAAACATAACTTTAGCATTATATCACAATAATCTGAGAAATAATACTAGCCACGACATACAGAAAAATCGTAAAAATCTCTAAAAAGACATAAGCGCTATTGATACATTTGCACAGCCGAGTTATCCTTGCACCTAAATCAGAGAGAAGAATTCAGGAGAAATACTATGGAAGCAGTTGTTAAGGAAAAACAAAAGAATACTAAGATAGGTGAGAATACGCCTCTTCTGGCGATAGCAGGCCCCATCTTTTTTGAAATGCTGCTGGGCATCATGCTTAGCAATATAGATACACTGATGCTGAGTCATTATGATGAGAATGCGGTGGGCGCTGTAGGAAATGCTAATCAGATAATGTTCATGCTCAACATTCTGTTTAATGTTATAGCTACGGCAACAGGCGTGGTTG
>CADAHD010000295.1 GCA_902787595.1 uncultured Lachnospiraceae bacterium | reverse complement strand
TTCTGCTGCTTGTTTTTGCCTTCGTCAGCAATGTAGGAAACCTGCTGGGACCTGACTTCGCGGGCAAGGCGATAAATGCGGCGTCTGCCGGCGTGGGAAAGGTGGACATGAAAACGGTAACGCATTACGGCCTGCTGATGCTGGCGGCCTATGTGGGCAGCAATATCCTAAGCTTCTTTGTGACCATAGGCATGATGCGTGTTGGCCGCAAAGTGGCAGCCAATATGAGGCGCGATGTTTTCAATAAACTGATGGAGATGCCGGTGGGATATTTTGACAGGCATCAGGCCGGCGATATAATAAGCCGTGTTTCCTACGATATAGATGTGGTCTGCACCAGCTTGTCTTCCGATGTGGTGCAGATAATCACCAGCCTGGTAACCGTGGCGGGCAGCTTTGTAATGATGTGCATCATATCGCTTCCGCTGGTGCTGTGCATGGTATTTACCATCCCGGCTTCCATATTGTTTACCAGGTTCATGGGGAAAAAGACGGGACCGCTCTACCGCGCAAGGAGCCGCGCTTACGGTGATATGAACGGTTATGCGGAGGAGATGTTCACCGGGCAGAAGACCATTCTTGCATACGCTCACGAGAATGACGTGTGCGGGAAATTTGAGGAGATCAACAGGCGCGCGGCCGAAGCCTACAGGGATGCGGACGGCATGGGCATGATGATGATGCCCACCATCGGAATGATAAGCAATATAGGTCTGGCGGCCATCGGTCTGGGCGGCGCTGTGCTTTATATGAACAATATCGTGGGGCTGGGACAGATATCCAGCTTTGTGCTGTACAGCCGCAAGTTCTCCGGCCCCATCAACGAGATATCAAATATCATAAACGAGATCTTCAGTGCACTGGCAGCAGCGGAGAGAGTATTCCAGCTGCTGGATGAAGAGGAAGAAGTTAAGGATATCGAAGGGGCGGAAGAGCTGACCGGAGCGAAGGGCCTTGTGGAAGCAAAGGATGTGAAGTTCGGTTATGTTGAGGACAAGATCATCTTAAGCGATTTCAGCATGAAGGCGGAGCCGGGACAGACCATCGCGATAGTGGGGCATACCGGCGCGGGTAAGACCACGATCATCAATCTGCTTATGCGTTTCTATGACGTGAACGGCGGCGCGATATTTGTAGACGGGAAGGAACTGAAAGCTTATACCCTGGGCAGTCTGAGGAAAAATTATTCCATGGTGCTGCAGGATACCTGGGTGTTTAACGGCACCATCTATGACAATATCGCATACGGCAAGGAAGGCGCCACCATGGACGAAGTGGTGGAAGCCGCGAAATCCGCCCACATACACAATTATATAATGCGTCTGCCCCATGGCTACAATACCGTGATAAGTGAAGACGGCGGCAATATCAGCAAGGGACAGAAGCAGCTCATAACCATAGCGCGTGCCATGCTCTATGATACCAGCATGCTGATACTGGACGAAGCCACCAGCAACGTTGATACTGCGACGGAACGCAAGGTGCAGAAGGCCATGCGCAGCCTGATGAAGGGGAAGACCAGCTTTATCATAGCGCACCGACTGTCTACCATACGCAACGCCGATAACATACTGGTGCTGGATAAGGGCAACGTGGTGGAGCAGGGGACCCATGAATACCTTATGGAAAAGAAGGGGGCTTATTATAATCTCTATCGCAGTCAGTTCGAATAGACGGAAGTTTTGATTAAGCAGCAATTATAAGGAGGTAAACTGATGGGAGAACTTGATTTTAAACAGCATGTCGAACAGAATAAGATCCGGTTAAAAAATCAGGAGAATATTGAACAGCAGCAGGCAGATACAAGGCATATGACTGCTCTGGCCGGATATATGAATGATAAAAAATTCGATAGAGGCGGATTTACGTCAGGTGAGGTTTATTCGGCAGCGAAATTCATCCTTCAGGCGCAGATGTACGAAGGAATGGATTCGGTAAAAGATCTGGATGTCTCGGATTCACCTGTTTATTATAAAACGGTTGGTGAAAAAAAGTGCGCCCGGGGCTGGCGTGAAAGAAAAAAGCTGGAGAAAACCGGCAAGCGCCTGATCTCCCTTGCTCAGAAAAAGAAAAAACATTATGCAGAAATGGATCTTGGAAAGGATGTATTTCTCCATGAGAAGGAATGGAAAAGAGCGGAAAAAGATCCGAAGGCTCCGCCTACGAATGTAGAAAAGATGATGAACAGATTTTTTGAAAAGGGTGTGGTACGTTCTGCCGATGCGCTTGTTAAATATGAAAATGAGAAAGTTAAAGATATTAAGTATGATGAAAAAGCCAAGAAATTGACGGGGCTGAATAGAGATAATGTTCTGCAGTACAGGATACATAAAACGCTTGAGGGTGATCTGAGATCATTCCAGGAATGGAAGGCTGAGTTCACCGCGAGAATGTATAGACTCCTTGATGAAGAAGAGCGGAAAGGTAATGTTAAAGAAATTAAAATATCTAAGGAAATGATCGAAAAACTGAAAAAGGGGCACTATGATAAATGGAAAGGAAAAATGGAGAAGATCCGTAAGCTTTATCAGGATGTGGAGAAAGGACTGGTGTCCCCCGAGGCTCTCAAGGTTTTCCTTGCGCCGGATATTATGACGCTCAATAATGAGGCTACACGTAGTATATATACAAAGCTTCAATCGGATCGTAACTGGGTTAATGTAAATCAGGTCGAACAATACAGGGAAGAATTAAAGAAGCTGGTTGATGAGTATGAGCCGGAGAATATTCGGGATCAGAAAGGGGTGAACGGGAAAGAGCCGCTTACGGACACTTCCCGTGGGACAACACAGGAAAAGAAAGAACGAATAAAAGAAAAGCTGAATAAAGTCAACAGTTTTATCTTTTTCACGGGGAAAAAATATGCAGAGAAAGATGCTAAGGCATCGAAGCGTGTTTATATTACCTGCCGTTCCGATAAATTTGCAGAGATGGCCGGAGCCTGGGCCGAGGCGATAAAAAAGAACAGTGAGATTAAGGAAGACTTTTCATTTAAGTTAAAAGGCTCGCCCGGAACAAGTGAAGTTGACAATATTGTGGTCTATCTGCCCGATTGGATCGATATGAAAAAGTTTAATAAACTGCTGGATGATTTTAAGGCGGGATGCGGGGATGATGTGCTGGCAGATAAGAGCGAAATGCCGATGGCTACAAATTATGTAAGCCCCGGTATTTCAAAGACTATAGAATTTCCGTTTGATGAGTATTATAGCGCGGTGAAAGAGTGTTATGATGGTGCTGAATATGAAAGATCACGTAAGATTTTGAATTCAAGCAATGGATCACCGTTTACATTTCCCTCTTATAATCAGCATATTGGACAGATGCTGTATCTTGCCGTGTCCATGGTAAGGAAAAATCATCCGGAACTGGGTGATAAGAAGATCGAAGAGGATGAGGCGCTGAAGAAGGAACTGACGCA
>CADAHD010000294.1 GCA_902787595.1 uncultured Lachnospiraceae bacterium | reverse complement strand
CTTGCAGTACTCTATCTCGGACTCACGTGAATCCATGGTCCACTTATCATTACGCCATGCAGCTATTATCTTAAGATCGGGAGCCAGAGCCTTGATGCCAAGCTCAAAACGGATCTGGTCATTACCCTTGCCGGTAGCGCCGTGGCAGATAGCGGCTGCGCCTTCCTTACGAGCTATCTCAACCAGTTTCTTTGCGATAAGAGGACGAGCCATTGAAGTACCCAGAAGATACTTGTTCTCATACACTGCATGCGCCTGTACGCAGGGAACGATATAATGCTCTGCGAATTCATCGGTAACATCAAGGATATAGAGTTTCTCGGCTCCACAGAACTTAGCTCTCTCCTCAAGTCCGTCAAGCTCCTCTGCCTGTCCGCAGTCGATGCAGACGCAGATCACTTCATAATCAAAATTCTCCTTAAGCCAGGGGATGATGGCTGTAGTATCCAGTCCGCCTGAATATGCCAGTATTACTTTTTCTTTTGCCATTTTCTTACGCTCCTTTACTGCATCTTATCCGATGCGCTTTTCTTAAATGTATCAGCCGGATATCCTTTGGATCTCCGGATCACGGGTCTTAGCTGCATGCGCTCCTCCCCCGTAAATATCGCCCTATAATATAACTCATAGTGCTGTAATTTGCAAGTTTTGCTTAATCCCCCAGATATGCTGTCACTTCCACCTCGCACAGAACGTTCTTAGGCAGGGTCTTTACTGCCACGCAGCTTCTGGCCGGCTTCTCCGTAAAGTACTTCTCATATACCGCATTGAATGCTGCAAAATCAGCCATATCTGCTAAAAAGCAGGTGGTCTTTACAACATGCGCGTAATCGGTGCCCGCTGCTTTAAGTATCTCTCCGGCATTCTTTATAGCCTGCTCCGCCTGAGCCTCAATGCCCTCGGCCTCGATATTGCCGCTTGCCGGATTAATGGGGATCTGCCCCGATGCAAAGAGCATATTTCCTGCTACTATTGCCTGTGAATAAGGGCCGATGGCCGCGGGTGCATTTTCCGTGCTGATCTTTCTCATTTTACTTTTCCTCCTACTGATCTTCAAACTTTACCGTTACATAAAACCCTCGCGGGGTTTCCTGTACCTTAGTTACCACCCCTTTATTCACATAAAGCCTGTCACGGAGTTTGAAATTCGCGGACATAGCCAGCGAGGGGTCTATAGTATAGTAATAACTGCTGGGCAGCAAACCTTCCGTCACCGTAACCTCCTGACCTTCCTGCAGAAG
Source organism: uncultured Lachnospiraceae bacterium (assembly GCA_902787595.1). The sequence continues at coordinate 5,193 of CADAHD010000294.1, read as the reverse complement.
TCCGGGTCTTTCCATCTTAAAATCCATCTCACGCATATCACTGTCCTCCCGATATTACAAAGCTGTATTTTAAACAAGTAACGGGATTTTTGCAAGTATCCCGCTTAGCAGGCGAGCCAGTATTTATCATGTGCGCATCGCCCCTTGCCCGCCCTGATCATCGCCTCGTATTCAGCGGGGATATTATATTCCTCAAGACTTTCATCAAGCCTCTGTCTTGAAAGAGGCGTTGCCCTGTAGTAAAAGAAATTCTCTATCGTCCGCTGGCAGACTTCATCCAGCATATCGAAGGGAAGCAGGGCGGGATCTATTATCTCCTTATCCTGCAATACCCCGTCATTAAAACTGAAACGCAAAACGGGCTTATCATTTTTCATCAGGGTGCCTGACAGATTGCCAAGCTCAAATCTTCCTTTCATATGTCTTCCTCAGCTTATCCGAAATATATCCGTACCATTCACAGGCATTATCATTAGGAAAGAGTTCTCTTTTCAGTTCCGTGCGTATGCCCGAGACCACATAAGCTATATCTTCCCGATAACCCAGATCAGCCATAAGTTCCAACGCTTTAAGGCCTGTAACACCAAGCGGTCTGAGTCTCATATTTTCGGGATCGATCTCTTTAAGACTCTTATTCTCATAGATCCTTCCGTGTTCAAACAGCCCCAGTCCGAAATCAAAAAGCGGGGCCACTTTGAAACTGCCTGAATCCGTATACAAGAGTCCCAGATTATTATAATGCCTGTCCTCATTCAACAGCAGAAGATCTGCCACAAACATTACCGTGAGGTACGCAGACAGATCAATTCCGCAGCATTCCTCGGCAGTATTCATGATCTGCCACAGACGCTCTTCTCCGCTCTTTGCATCTTCCGGATATACGCGAAAGCGCTCAAAGATCCTCGCAACTGACAGCCACTGTTCATCATCAGCGCAAAAATCGGCGGACCTGACAGCCGGCAGGCCTTTGTCCGTCATAATGATCTCCTGATCGACTATCTGTATTCCCAGCGTATAGTCGTCTTCAAAAAGCTTTCCCGACAGATGCTCAACCATATAATCCTTCCAGTATTTCCCTTCGTAGTAAAACGGAAGCTTTATGTAAGCACGCCTGTCCTCGTCATAATACTTTTCCTGATCACCCTTTGAACTGCCGGCTATATCCAGCCTGCGGAGAGTATGCAGCTTTACGATCCCTTTCTCATCCATAGCTCGTATTCTAGCAGATTCGACGATATTCTTCAACGCACGGCATGAAAACAGGCAGCGGACACGCCTGCGCATAATTGCCGCTGATGTTGCGGAGCTGCGATCCAGATCGAAACCAACCATAACATATGTACAAAAGCAGTATAGAATCTTATAATAACCGGCTCAGGGAAGCAGCTGATCAGAAAGCGTTTTTTTCCAGGTACGCATACAGGGCTTCTTTAAGCCCTGATGCTGCGCCGCGGCTTACCGGGACCGCCCCTCCGCCTTCCATGACAGCCTCATTCTTTGCAAGTTTCTTTACTTTTCCAAGTGATACCAGATAGCTTCTGTGGGTTTTATAAAAGCCGTCGTTTTTAAGTTCCTCTTCATAATCCGAAAGATTGTATCTTACCAGATAATCTTTATCTTTGGTATATATCATCACATACTGATCACGGGCTTCAAAATAATAAATATCGCTGATATTTACAAAAATATCCTCTCCGTCCACCCTTATCCTTATATGCCGTGCGTCGCTCATCTTATCGGATACATATTTAACCACTTCCTTAAGCTTATCCTCATTTACCGGCTTTGTAAGATATCTTAAGGCGTTTACCTCATATCCTTCGAGCGCATATTCCACATGTCCCGTAAGAAATACTATATATACCTTATCGCTGAGTTCCCTTAATCTCCTGGCGGCTTCTATCCCGTTCATCCCGGGCATCTCAATATCCAGAAAAACCAGATCATAGGGCTTTTTTTCAAACTTATCTATAAGATCGGGCGCAGCGCTGTAGCTGTCGACCATCACATCCAGGCTGCCAAAAAGCCTGTCCACATGATCCCTTATATCCGCTCTGCGGCTCTGTGCATAAACATATCCGGCAGCGGAAGCTATCCTTCCGATACCGGATATTATATCACAATCTGTTAAACTGTATATCCGTATCCTCAGCAGAGCGCTGTTCTTTCTTTGTTCCTGCTTATTCCGCCGGAAAGGAGCATAACAAAGATCCCCGCGCCTATTAAGATGTATCCGATATACACTATCAAAGGAAGCATGAGCGTTGCTGCAAAGCATCCGTACAGATTGAACATAAAATGCATTATCATGCCGGGGACTATGGAATCATACTTAACATCGATCATTGCTACTAAAAGCCCCATCACAAAGGTATATGCTATCCATAAGGGATTGCCGTGTACCAGCGCGAAAGCAAGCGAACTTACGATCACTGCGCTCCATACAGGCATTACTTTCTTTAATCTGCCAAGGATCACTCCTCTGAAAAGGATCTCTTCTGCCAGAGCGGGAGCTATCACTACGCCTATGATCTGCCCTATCAATGAACTGCCTTTTATAACAGAAGAGGCCGATGAATATGAACTGATAAGCCATTCCGGCAAAGGTAATACACTCAAAACGCCATTGATCACTGCTATTAGTCCAAAGCCTGCAAGTATTGAGAGAACAGTCTTTACGGCTGATATCTTTCTTATCCCAAGTTCTTTGACTGCGCCGCCCATTGCTTCTTTGGCGCTTAAGCTTCTTCCTTCATTGCGCGCCACTCTCTTTTTACTGCCAAGCGCTATCAGAAAGATCACAGCGCAGGAAATAAGTGAAGATACAAAACTTACGATGCCAAGATTCTCTGCTACAAACTCATTAGCTCTTTCATAATAAAGGGTCACAAACTCTTCGCTTGTAACATCCACGCCTTCCGCTACAAGAGCGGCTGACACTTTATACCCCGATACAGTGTTAATAACCATACTGACTAAAAACTGTATGCCAAAATACATCAGTATAAACAGCAAACATACACCTGCGCTCTTAATAACTTTTTTCATTTTTCTTTCCTCCTTTTTTTGCCATGATCGCTATATACATTATCATTATGATATTAATGATCGATACTACTGCTCCGGCCCTGCTGCCGGCTAAACTTGTGCTTATAGTCGCTATCATCGGATTGGTCATGCAGATGATTATCGGAACCATTATGCTGACCTTTTTATTTCTGTCCTCTTCATCCAGGCCCAGCACATTACCTTCAAAGACAGCTCCTTCATATTCTCCCTTAAGGATCTCTTTATGTATAAGCCTCTTTACTCCCTGATCGATCTCCGCTTCCACCAGCTCATCCATCGGCATCAGAAGCTTTTGTTTTAAATAAAGATCAGCCCTTATACATTCCAGGACATACAGCCCGACCAGCCTCTTTTTAAAAAACACAGCGTATACTTTCCCTTTTCTTTTAAGCAGTTTACTGCACTGCTCATATACACATTCCATATCTTCCGAGAATCTGTAAATACTCAGGTTAAATATCCTGTCCAGGTCTTTTTCCCTTACATCCGATATCTTTCCGCCTTTTACATATGAAGCTGCAAACAAAAAATATCACCTCCTTTCTTTACTTGTTTGCGTTACCCTGTCGATGATCCTTTTATACCGCATGCAAGAAGATTTAGGTGATATTTGTCGCTAATTGTATTTTTTTTGTCGTAAAATGTATTTAACCCGTCACGAAAGGTCTGAAATGGCAGATCGTTGCCTACGCCGATATGGGTCTTGGAAGCATCAATGATAAAGTATACATTCCCCCCTCCGCTTCTGCCTTTATCATGCCATCATACTTTTCCACTGCCGATCTGATATTCTGAGTACCATAACCATGCAGATTCTTATCCTCCTTGGAAGTGATACGCTCCTTTGCATTAAACAGCTTTCCCAAGTCTAATTTACCATCCTTCTCTGTATAGGTATTGCTAAGCTTTATATTAAAGAACTGACCCGACTTTCTGATCTGAAGCTTTATCAGCCTTTCATCCTCATCTGCTCTTTCACAGGCCTCTATGGCATTATCAAGGGCATTTGCAAATATGCTGCATATATCCGTAGGCTTCATGCCAAGCCCTCCGTCAGCCACCCCGTCAAGAGTGAATTTTATGCCGCTCAGTTCCATCCTGGAAACCTTCATCCCGACCAGACAATCCAGCATCTCATCACCTGTTATATATTTAGGCGACATAGCGCGTACCTCTCCCAGCATCTCTTCAAGGTAAGCATCCGCCTCTTTATTCTTTTCGTTTTTTATCATCGAAGAAAGCAGCGACAGATTATTGATCACATCATGGCGGAATGCCCTGGTCTCTTCCTGGTCTCTTCCTGGCTTTTTTTATACTGGCTTATATACTCAAGCTCCGCCGCGATATAGTTCTCCTGCAGAAGGTTTTTTTCCATGATATTTTTTCGCGATATCAGGATCACTATAAGGAGCGGAAATACAACGCCCAGCAAAGGATACATCACCCCCAGCAGCCTTCCCATAATGGTATACATCTCCATTTTGGTCGTATCCTCTTCCAGTGGAACAGCCAGCGATAGTATAAGAATAAATTCCCAGACCACGAACAATATCCTGTAGCGCCTTTTTATATACATACTGTTTCCTTTTCTGTACATACCAAAATACAGGATAAAAAATAAAACAACCACCAGTGAGAAGTAGGCCATATGATATGCTGTATTCTCCGCCGCAAGCCCTCCGGTATCCCTGAACATATAAGTTTCTATATCATCATCAAAAAAAGCAAGGGAGAGTGAGACTAACATCTGCATATAAAGCTCGATAAAAATAATCATAACATAGGCTTCCACTCCATGCAGCAGTCTGTGTCTGGGATATGCCAGCCCCACCATGATAACGGTGATTGTGATATTTATCCCGATATTTATCAGCTTCATGATGACGATTTCCGGAGCATCATAGTTTACATCAAACATCGCAGAGGGATCATTGTGTGCGATGATCAGATTGCTCACAAATACCGTTATGTTCAGCACCACTCTGATCGCAAGATATACACAGGGCAGGACAACTGTAGCTTTCCTGATCTTTATATCTCTCCCGAAAAAGCATTTGCATATCATCAGGATATTAAATGCCATCAGAAATTCTATTGCAATCGAAAAGATATTCAAAAAATATG
>CADAHD010000293.1 GCA_902787595.1 uncultured Lachnospiraceae bacterium | reverse complement strand
CATCCGCCCATTGCCATCATAAGCGCTGATGCGATCGCGAGCGGCGCGATCATTTTGCCGATCATTTTTCTTTTCATAATCATTTTCCTCATTATACTATCCGGGAACAGCCGCTGTCCCCTTTCATATAAAATGATATTATAACATACTTTGCATTATTAGCGCTATACTTTTGTTCAGGCAGCCATGGCCTTCCAAATCCTTTGCATTATCCTGCGGTGTCTGGTATATTTTATATATATTTTTCTGGAGGTGCGGAAAATGATCAGAGCCTTATTAACTATCGATGATGTATCGTCAAAGAATACCCCTGCTATCGTCGATTATCTGTGCGAAAAGAAAATACCTGCCATAATGTTTGCCGTGGGGCAATGGGCGTCAAATCATCCCGACGAGCTGATCTATGCTCTACAGCACGGATTCATTGTCGGCAACCACAGCTACTCACATCCGAATTTCTCTGCTCTTACTCTTGATGAATGCAAAAAAGAGATAGACGAAAACGAAAAAGCACTGGACGAATTCTATGCAAAGGCCGGTGTTGAGCGAAAATACAGACCTTTCCGCTTCCCGTACGGCGATAAAGGCGGCGACAATAAAAACGCCATTCAGGAATATCTGCGCGAAAAGGGGTTTGACAAAGTGAAGGACACGCAGTTCAGCTATCCCTGGTGGAAAGAACAGGGACTTGATAAAGATATCGATACCTTCTGGACCTTCGATTTTGCCGAATACAATATCAGGCCGGGCAGCGGTTTTACCGGTGATGATGTTATAAAGCGCATCTACGATAAGTCTCCTGAAGGCGGCGCGGTCCTTCTTAATGAAGACAGCGATCATCTCCTGCTGCTTCATGCGCATGACGAGACCGAGGCTATGCTTCCCGATTACTATAAAATATTCATAGAGGAACTTCTGAAGAACGGCGTGAGCTTTGTTGCGCCCGAATTTATCAAACTTTAGACAAAAACTATGTTTGTCAGAAAAAGGGGTGACAGATAGCAATTAATTCGAACATAAAACCTTTCAAAATGTAAATTTTGATTGATAGACAAAGGCTTACCGGAGCAATAAAATTATGTTAAAATATATTGCAAAGGTGGGAATAATATGAGAAAACACTATTTGGACAACATCCGCTGGATCACTGTTATCATAGTTGTGATCTATCACGTATTCTACATGTATAATGCCGAAGGAGTGCCTGGTGGCATAGGCAGGATAACCGATCTGCCGGTTCAGTACTATGACATATTCCAGTATCTGGTTTATCCCTGGTTTATGCCGATATTATTTATTGTTTCTGGGATCAGTGCAAGAATTTATCTGGATAAGCATTCCGGCAAAGAATTTCTGAAGTCGAGAACCTTAAAACTTCTTGTTCCTTCAACCATAGGACTTTTTGTCTTTCAGTTTGTTCAGGGATATGTGAGCATGTCCATCGGCGGAGGTTTTGAAGGCCTCGTCGCTGAAGGTGTTCCCAAACCGATCATATATTTTATCATGGTTTTAACCGGAAGCGGAGTGCTGTGGTTCATGCACCTTCTTTGGGTCTACTGCGTGATGCTTTTGCTCATCAGGAAAGTTGAAAAAGGAAAACTGTTAAAGGCAGGAGAAAAAACGCCTCTGTGGCTGATAATGCTGTTTGTTCTTCCTGTCTGGGGAGCAGCGCAGATTCTTAATACTCCCATTGTTTCCGTTTACAGATTTGCCTTTTACTTTGTTTTCTTTATTCTCGGATTCTATATATTCTCAAATGACGCCGTGATAGACAGGCTAAAGAGGATATCGCTGCCTTTGATACTTATTGCTGTGGCACTTTGTGTGATCTTCACCGTTTTATATTTTGGAGAAAACTACGCTGACAAGCCGATAAACAGAGGCTTTTTGTACGCGCTTGATGCATATGCAGGGTCTTTGGCAATGCTTTCGGGAATGGCACGTTTTGGAGATTTTTCGAATGCCTTTACGAAGTGGATGTCAGATCACAGCTTTGGCCTTTACGTATTTCATTATCTCGGAATATCTTCCGTTGCGTTATTTATTGCAAAGCCAAAGCTTGCTCCGGCAGTTGTATGCTATTTACTTAGTCTTGTGGCAGGATTTTTATTTGGCTACGGTCTGTATGCCATTATTTCAAGAATTCCGTTTTTCAGATGGGCAGTATTGGGAATTAAAAAGAAAAAGGAGAAATAAATGTTCAAAGATAATCTGGTTCAGATGAGGAAACTATTACAAATGACTCAGGAAGATATTGCAGAAAAACTTGGGGTTACAAGGCAATCTGTTGCAAAATGGGAAGCCGGCGACTGTGTTCCCGATCTCGATAAATGCAAACAGCTTGCTGATATTTTTGGGGTGTCATTGGATGACCTGGCAAACTATGAACCGGATGAGAATCTGGGATTGGCAACTCCCCCTAAAGGGAAGCATCTGTTTGGACTGGTTACAGTAGGAGACAAGGGGCAGATCGTAATTCCCGCAAAAGCCAGGAAACTCTTCCCGCAAAAGCCAGGAAACTCTTTGAAATATCGCCCGGGGACCAGTTGGTTGTTTTGGGTGATGAAGGACAGGGTATTGCCATAGTCAAAGCGGAAAGTATCCTGACTTTGGCCAATATGGTTAAGGGCCTGAAATAGGTGATAATCCTGTCAGAGGCCGGGTGAGTAATATAGTAGATGAGATTTTGGAGGTAAGAAATGCCGATAAAAGTATTGTTTATCTGCCACGGCAATATATGCCGTTCACCCATATCCGAATTTGTTTTAAAGGATATGGTAGAAAAAAAGGGAATACAGGATCAGTTTGAGATAGCATCTGCCGCTACCTCTACAGAGGAGATATGGGCCGGCGTGGGCAATCCGATCTATCCGCCTGCGCAGAAGGTGCTTAGGGAGCACGGGATAGGAAAAACGCCCTATACAAACTTCAGCAATAAACGTGCCAGACAGGTTACCCGGGCAGATTATGCGCATTACGATCTGCTGTTGTGCGCCGATTCCGCAAATATACGAAATACGCAGCGCATCACAGGACCGGATACAGAAGGCAAGATAAAACTGCTGCTGGATTATACCGACCGGCCGGGAAGGAGCATTGCCGATCCCTGGTACACCGGCCGTTTCGATGAAACCTACCGCGATGTTATCGAAGGCTGCAGCGCTTTACTTGAAACACTCGAGGCAGAAGGCGCTATCCACTGACACGCTCCTTCTGCCCCTTAGATTCAGCTCGCGCACCATTTCAGGCGGACATGATACTCTGTCCTGTCACTCCGAATACTCGGTGTAACGTTCTATCATCTCACTTTCACTTATGACCGTTACCCTTCCGTTTTCGTACTCTGCCGTTATCCAGTCATAGATCTTCTGAACCAGCTCGTGTTTCTTGGGGAGCTCCGGTTCACCGCGTTTAGCCCTGTATTCATTTACCCAGTAGGCAACGCCTGCCAGACCGGAGGCATTATTGATCGAAACCTTCGGCGGTCTCGCCAGTATGGCTTCCGTATCAAAAATATTATATATCTCGGGATCCTTCATCATGCCGTCTGCATGAATGCCCGCGCGCGTCATATTAAAACTGTCTCCCACAAAAGGGGTCATCGGAGGTATATCATAACCCGTTTCGTATCTGATATAGTCCGCTATCTCGGTGATCACCTTTGTGTTCATGCCGTTCAGATGCCCTCTTAATGAAGCATATTCAAATACCATTGCTTCCAGCGGCACATTTCCCGTACGCTCTCCTATTCCGAGAAGCGAACAGTTGACGGCGCTGGCGCCGTACATCCACGCCGTGGTCGCATTAACGACTCCTTTATAAAAATCATTGTGCCCATGCCACTCTATCATTTCCGAAGGCACATCCGAGTAATGCTGCAGTCCATATATTATTCCAGACACGCTTCTGGGAAGCGCCGCTCCGGGATAAGGCACGCCGTATCCCATCGTATCGCATGCGCGTATCTTGACAGGAACATTGCTCTCACGCGAAAGATCCATAAGCGCATTCGCAAAAGGCACTACAAAACCGTAAAAGTCGGCTCTGGTAATATCTTCAAAATGGCATCTGGGGCGCAATCCCGCTTCAATACAATCCTTTACGATACCAAGGTATTTATCCAGCGCCTGCTTCCTGGTAAGTCCCATTTTGTGAAAAATATGATAATCCGAGCAGCTTACCAGTATTCCCGTTTCTTTTATACCTATGGATCTTACCAGCTCAAAATCCTGTTTGTTTGCGCGTATCCAGGTAGTAATCTCCGGGAAATCGTAACCAAGCTCCATGCACTTTTCCAGGGCCTTGCGATCTTTTTCCGAATATGCAAAGAATTCCGTCTGGCGTATCATGCCGTTGGGGCCGCCCAGCTTATGCAGCAGTTTATATATATGCACCATCTGATCTGTAGTATAAGGTGTTCTTGACTGCTGCCCGTCACGGAAAGTAGTGTCCGTTATAAATATATCTTCCGGCATATTCTCCGGTACGCGTCTGTAGTTAAATGCTATCTTGGGAGTTTCGGTATAAGGAAACATCTCCCTGAACAATTCGGGTTCAGCTGTATCCTGAAGCTGATAGATATATGGATCCTGCTCCAGCTTATATGTTTTGTTGCTTAAGATTATATCCCGCATGATGTTTCCTCCCGCGATTTTCTTCCGTTTTTTTATTTACAATTTTTATCATATATACTATTATTTGTAAAATAAATAATATAAATAATAATAATTCGTTTTTCGAATAATAGAAAAAGGGGAAAAGATCTATGGATATCGAATCGATAAAAACCTTTACCGTTCTGGCTCATAACAGGAGTTTCACCAGGACCGCAGATCAGCTGTTTGTAGCCCAATCCACGGTCACAAACCGTATCAATGAACTTGAAAAAGAGCTGGGCTTTCTTTTATTCAAAAGAACCAACAGAAGCGTAGACCTCACTCCCGAGGGAGAAAGGTTTAAGATCTATGCCGAAAAAGTGATAGAGCTTACCGATACTTCTCTCGCAGAAATATCTTCTGTACAGAAATATGATAATTATCTTCGCATAGGCTGCGCAGACTCCATATACGAAGGCCATCTCGCGCCGCTCATCTTAAAACACCGCAAAACCCATCCCAAGGATTATCTAAAGATATCCATAGGTCTTACAGATCATCTGCTGGAACAGATACAGAAAGATATGCTCGACGTGGTATTCACCTATCTCCCGCTGCACAAGAACTCCCTGCATTGCAAACAGTACAAGCAGGATACGCTTGTTCTGGTCACGGATATCAAAAACGAAAAATACAAAAAAGGGATCACTGTAGAAAAACTGCTGGAAGAAAAGTATCTGATGTGCAATTTCGCTCTTCAGGATGTAGGGCAGTACATCCGTAAACTCTTCCCCAAATATCATCAGTTCGAACTTGAGATAGACGACTGCATGAAGATCGTTCCTTATCTTCTGCACCAGGATAATTATACCTTTCTTCCCAAGGATATGGCCGAACCCTATATCAAAGAAAAACGTTTAAGACGCGTTCCGCTGAAAGACTTTAATACGCCTGTGATAAACAGCTATATCATATATAAAAAGCCGCTTGAAAAAATATGCGCGGATATCTTTAAGATATAAGAAGCGTTTTTATAAGCCCAATGCTGCCTTATACAGAACATCCAGATCAACATCTCCGTTGATGCCGTCTATCCTTCCGGTGCAGCCATGCTGCCACATGAAATAAGAACCGCCATAATTGGTTGAGGACACATAGTGAGCCAGCCACAGCGGATGTTTGGCAGCGCTTGGCCATATAGTCTCCAGATAGTACTTGCTGTTATACAGACACGCCTTGTATCCTCTGGCATTTATCTCATCTACGAATACATCCAGATTATTATTCAGATCCGCGATGTTCATCCCGTAGTTTTCGAAATGCACAAAGTCCTCCCAGTCGTACGCAATAGGAAAGTCGAGCTCCACGCCGTTGTACAGATGGCTTCGTCCGAGCATGTCAGTGAC
>CADAHD010000292.1 GCA_902787595.1 uncultured Lachnospiraceae bacterium | reverse complement strand
CTCTGGCCCGATGTTTCCCGATTTGCGCAGAGCGGAACTGCTGTAGGTTCATTCCCCCAGTCTGCAAATGTTTTCATGCCTTATGGTCTTGGTGACCTGTTCACCTCATTGGATGTAGAAAGCTACGCATATCATAATTATTACGGCGATTACTATAAGCGCTGCTACAGCTGGCCCAATCTTGGATATACCCACATGAAGTTCCTGGGCAGCGGCATGGTATTCACCAGTTCCTGGCCCGCTTCGGATCTGGAGCTCATGCAGCAGTCCGTAGACGATTATATCGACAAAGACCGCTTTAACGCTTACTACATGACCTTCAGCGGCCACGGTCCTTACAACGCCGGAAATTACATGTACCGCAAGAATATAGAAGAAGTAAAGTCGCGTGCTAACGGCAAGTATAAGCTTGACGAATGCCTGGGCTACTTCTGCGGTGAATACGAACTTGATCTGGCGATGGAATATCTGCTTCAGCGTCTTGAAGAAGAGGATCAACTGGATAACACCGTCATCGTCCTGATCGGAGACCATTTCCCTTACTACCTCTCTGATGCGGCTGTCACAGAGCTTAACGGCGGCACTCCGGACCCTATTGAAAAGAATCATTCCACCTGCATCATATATAATGCAGGCCTTGAGGAGCCCGTAGAGTGCGATACCTACTGCTGTAACGTAGATATACTTCCTACCATGCTCAATCTCTTCAACATAGAATATGATTCCCGCCTTTATATGGGAGTAGATGTATTTTCCGACGGCATACACCGCGCAAGACTTTATAACGGCAGCTTCCTTACCGAATATGTTACATATGATAAAGCTACCGGAAAGAAAACCTGGACCCCTGCCGCCGATGAATTCAGCGAAGACGAATTGAATGCTTACTTTGACGCTATGATGGATTATACCACGTCCGAATATTCCGCGGCTCTTAACATGACAGGAAGAAGTGGATACCGAGCTGGCGCGTGAAGATAACAGCCGCCGTATCTATGCGGATGAGGCCGCTGCAGAAGCTGCGCGTCTGGCTGCTGAAGCCGCCGCCGCAGAGGCCGCAGAGGCTGCCGCCGCCGAAGCTGCTCAACAACAGCAGCAACAGCAACAACAGCCGCAGGAAGAAGTTATCCTTCCCGATCACGATCCCGACCCCAACTGGCAACCGGATCCGGCCTGGTTTGAAGACTAAGTAAAAAGCAGCTCCGTAACAGAGCTGCTTTTTTTATCATCATCAGATACTTTCTCCGCTTCAGGGCACCAGACCTTCTCCCATGCTCTTTCCGCCCAAAATATGATAGTGCAGATGATGCACGGTCTGTCCGGCATCCTCACCGCTGTTGCTAATCACGCGGAAGCCCTTATCCAGCCCTTCTTCCTTAGCGATCTTTGCTATATTGGTGAAAATCTTTCCCACTAAAGCTTCATCCTCAGGCTCTATCTCTGCGCAGGATCCTATATGCTTTTTAGGCACTATCAGGATGTGCACGGGCGCCTGCGGATTTATATCCCTGAACGCATATGATACTTCATCTTCAAAAACCTTTGTTGAGGGTATCTCCCCCGCAACGATCTTGCAAAAAATACAATCACCCATTTTTGACTCCTCCGTGTATTTATATCCGTCCGCCTGCATCATACCCGCCGCGGCGGATCATTAGTATATATATACTATCACTCCACCTGATTTTTTACAATAAATTTGACTTTCCTCCCCCTACGGTATATTATCTCTTTTATGAAAAAATCAACTTTTGACTTAAAGAAACACTGGTATATATACTTTGTAAGCATACTTATTCTGATCCAGGCGCTGGTATTTTTGATCTTCCGCGGCGATTCTTATATTCAGGTTCACGACAATCTGGATCTTTTCGTCCCGCACTTTACCGCTCTTAAGAATAACGGTCTTTGGTTTGCCCACAACGTTGACCTGCCTATACTTCACGGTGTTTCCCGCGATCTGTTCGGCACCGAGCTCTCCCTGTATAATCTGATGTTCATACTCTTCCCGCCCCTGTTTGCTTACTTTGCGGGATATGCCCTCAAAATACTTATAGGTATTTTTTCCATATACATCCTGGCAAAAGATGTCTGTGGAAAAGACTTTGATGAGCTGCGCGCTCCGGTGCTGCTCTGTGGCTGCGCTTACGGCCTTATACCGGTCTTTCCCGCTTATGGCATAGCATTTACATCCATCCCGCTTATAATCTTCCTTATGCGCCGTATATACCTGCACAAGGAAGGCGGCATCAAAAAACTGCTGCCGCTTTATCTGGGCGTATTCTGCTATCCTTTTCTGTCATATTTTTCATACCATGGCTTCTTTATCCTGGCCTGGGTGACTGTCAGCATCATCGTGCTTTTTATTAAAGACAGACGTTTTCCGCTAAAACTTTTTTTTGCTCTTATATTGCTTGGCCTTGGCACCGTATGTTTTGAATACAGGCTCTTTAAGGAGATGCTCTTTGGCGATACCGTTACCATACGCAGCATCATGGTTCACGATTCCTTAAGCCTTGGCGGCGCGTTAAAGGCTGCTCTGGGCGCCTTTGTCAGCCCTGCCTTCCATGAGCAGGACTGCCATACCTTCCTGATACTGCCTCTCACCATTGCAGCGCTTATCGTAGTAAATATACGTTATATCCGTGCCAAAAAGAAAGATAAGATCCTTAAGGATCCTCTTAATATCATTTTTATTATGATAGTGTTTAACAGCCTGATCTACGGCCTGTATTTTTATAAGCCGGTCTACGGTCTTGTCGAAAAACTGATCCCCCAGCTGGAGGGCTTCAACTTTGGACGCACCAGCTTTTTAAATCCCTGCCTGTGGTATCTGGAACTGCTGATAATATGCATAAAACTCTATCGCTTTAACAAGCTGCACAGCGTGCGCTGGGCCAATATAGCTGCCTGCGCCGCTCTGCTCATCACCATGTTGACTCCGCAGATGTATAACGACTTTTACTATACCGTATACAATCAGGCATACCGCCTGCTCAAACATAAGGAAACCACTTATCTCAATTACAACGAATTCTATTCAAAGGAGCTTTTTGAAGATATAAAGAAAGATCTGGATTATAAGGGTGAATGGTGCGCCGCTTTCGGTCTGCATCCCGGCGTCCTTGACTACAACGGTTTTTCTACCCTTGATGGTTATCTGGGAATGTACTCACTGGATTACAATACCAAATGGCGCGCCGTTATTGCTCCGGCGCTCAAGGGTTCTCCCTCTCTTGCGCAGTACTTCTATGACTGGGGAGCACGTGTATGCCTGTATTCAGGCTCAGATGAGAATACCTATTCGCATACCAGGGAAGTAAGCTTTAATGACCATCGTCTCATGGTCGACATGAACGCCCTTAAGGATCTGGAATGCAGATACATCGTCTCCCGCGTAGAGCTGACAAACGCTGCGGATCTGGGTTTAAATCCCCCTAAGATCTACACTCATCCCACAAGTCCGTATATAATCTATGTCTATACAATTGAGTAAATGACTTCTCCCGGAGTATACACTCCCAGCAAGCCGGATGTGCGTAAGAAACCGTGCGCATATGGAGGAGCTTAGCGGCTCTTGAAACTGCTATATTAAGCAGGAATGCGAAGCCCGGATGGCTGAGCAAGGGAGACATGAAGCAAGGATGCTGAATGTCGACCGGTTCCGGACGGTTGATAAAGAATCGGGCAGTTTCGTAGAGCCGCTTGGCGACGGAATCCGCGCACGGGGCTTATGCACACCGGTTTGGTGTTATATACTCTCTTGCGGGAAGGCATTCACTCAAACCGGTCCTTCTCCCCGTGTTCGGGCGATCCTGCGGGGTATGTCCCGTTAAAGCATGCGGCGCATACTTCTGCCTTGTCTCCTGCCAAACGCAGCGCATTCTCCACAGAAAGGAATCCCAGGGAGTCCACATCTATCATCTTTGCGATGTCTTCAATACTGTGCCCGTTAGCTATAAGACTGTTCTTGGAATCCACGTCCGTTCCGTAATAGCAGGGGAATAAGAAAGGCGGCGCAGATATACGCATATGCACTTCCTTAGCTCCTGCCTGCCGTATCAGCTTAACTATGCGGGCGCTGGTCGTTCCCCTCACTATACTGTCATCTATCAGCACTATCCTCTTTCCTTTTATGGCTGAATCTATGGTATTCAGCTTAAGCCTTACCAGCCTGTCCCTGCTGTCCTGATCCGGCGCTATAAAGGTCCTGCCTATATACTTATTCTTTACAAGTCCCATGCCGTAGGGAATGCCTGTAGCCTCCGCATATCCCATAGCCGCATCTATGCCCGAATCTGGAACTCCCATAACCATATCCGCATCGCAGGGATGTTCCTCTGCCAGGAACGCTCCGGCCCTGCGTCTGGCCTCATGTACGCTCACTCTCTCTATCGTTGAATCGGGTCTTGCAAAATAGATATATTCAAACACACAC
Source organism: uncultured Lachnospiraceae bacterium (assembly GCA_902787595.1). Next base: position 10 of record CADAHD010000292.1, on the reverse strand, counting down.
AGACTGTGAG
>CADAHD010000291.1 GCA_902787595.1 uncultured Lachnospiraceae bacterium | reverse complement strand
TCTTCTATTACTTTAGCAATAGAAGTTTCTACATCTGTTCTAACTTTTGGTGCAGTAAGAGTTAATCTATTATCACAATAAACTGGACTCTTAATTCCACTTGCCCAAATGAATGGTTCTTCTGGACGGAAGAAAACTGCTTTTATTGATAATAAATCTTTTGCTATTAATCTTTCTATATCGTTCATATTAATTCTCCTTATCCTAAAAATTCTTTAACGCATCTTCTATATGCTGCAACAGGATCTTCAGCTTGTGTAATAGGTCTTCCTACAACGATGTAGTCTGAACCAATCTTTCTTGCTTCAGAAGGTGTCATAACTCTCTTTTGGTCTCCCTTATCTCCATCTGCAAATCTTACACCAGGAGTTACAGTTACAAATTTATCTCCACAAATCTCGTGTACTTTACCAGCTTCTAAAGGAGAACAAACAACACCGTCTAATCCTGCTTTTTTAGCATTTAGTGCATAATGCATAACTACTTTATCTATTGGTTCCTTAATAAGTAAATCTCTTTCCATTGTTTCCTGATCTGTTGATGTAAGCTGTGTTACAGCAATGAGGATTGGACGAGTTCCATCTTCTCTAGTTAATCCCTCAATAGCCCCCTGCATCATCTGTGTTGCACCAGCTGCATGAAGATTACACATATCTACATCAAGTTTTGATAATACTGCCATAGCTTTTTTTACTGTATTTGGAATATCATGAAGTTTAAGATCAAGGAAAATCTTATGTCCACGTTTCTTAATTTCTTTTACGATAGCAGGTCCTTCTGCATAGAATAATTCCATACCAGCGAACATTCCCATCCCGGTGGAGCGGATAATTGAGCTTTTGCCTTCTCCCCCTTTTTACAGGCCTTCAATCTTTTTCCGGAGCGTGCCTTCCTCATCGATATAAACGCGGTCTCCCGCGTGAAGATCCCTTTGCGTAAAGAGAGCCGGCCTTGATTATGTAATGGACTTCATCCTGGAATATGATATGATATACATATACAGCCTTGGAGATTCAGACATAAATGATGGATATCGTTGACCTGACGCGCCTGTGCGCTTCCCGCGTAAAATGTCAAGCCTCTTAAGTACTATGCTGCATAGGCCGTAATTGACTGCCAGACTTCTGATGAGGAGAAAGAGTATGAAGCAAGTAATGAAAAAAATGCTGTGTATCCTGCTGGCTTCGTGTGTGATGCTGGGAATGACAGCACAGAACGGTTTTACTGCTTATGCGGAAAGTACGAACAGTGAGGATGTTGTAAGTGAATCGATCGGCGGCGGCACCGCAGTGGATGAAGCTGGCAGCCATGAGACCGCCGGAGGTGAAACTGCCGGGGATGAGGCTGCCGGCTATGAGTCCGCCGGAAGCGAGGCTTCCCTGACGGAGGCTGTCCCTGATGAAACCACGAGCAGCGAGGCTTCACTGACAGAGGCTGCCTCTGATGAAACCACCGGTAGCGGGGCTTCTCTGACAGTGGCTGCCTCAGATGAGACCGCAGGAAGTGAAACTTCCCTGATGGAGGTTGCCTCAGATGAGACCGCAGGAAGCGAGACTTCCCTGACGGAGGCTGCCTCAGATGAGACCGCAGGAAGCGAGACTTCCCTGACGGAGGCTGCCTCAGATGTGACCGCAGGAAGCGAGACTTCCCTGACGGAGGCTGCCTCAGATGTGACCGCAGGAAGTGAGACTTCCCTGACAGAGGCTGCTGAGGATGAGACCGCTGAAGATGAGACCGGCCTGGAGACGGAGGAACAGACGGAGACTGAAGAAGAAAGACCTGCTTTTTCAGAATCCATGATCATAAGCGGCGTAAAAATAACGGTTACGGCGCCGGAAGGTGTCTTTCCCGGGAATGCGCGCCTTTTTGTAGAAAGCGTTCCCGTTCAGGCGCAGCAGATGGTGGATGAAGCCATCGAAGGCGAGCGCGGCAGTGATGTGCATGTTGCCGTATCCTACACTTTCGACATCAAAGTCCTGGATCCGGACGGAAATGAGTTGCAGCCCGCGAACGCACAGAGTGTAACCGTCGCTTTTTCGCTGGCTGAGGCCGCGGATGCGAACCTGGACGCGCAGGTCTATCACGTTTCGGACAATGGAGAAGCAGCAGCGCTCGATACCAGTACCAGCGGCCGGACCGTCGAGGCTGTATCCGATGGTTTCTCTTATTATACCGTTGAGTTCACCTATGCTGCATTGACCTATGTGCTTCCCGGCAGCGGTGAAGTCAGGCTTTCCGAAATCCTGGAAGAGGTCGGGCTGGCCGGACAAGCCGATGCCGCGCGAAGCAGCAATGAGGAACTGTTTTCCGTTTCCAATGCTTCGGGAGAATGGATGCTTTATTCCCTGCGCTCTTTCACGACCGAAGAAACCCTGACGGTCACGATCCAGGGGATCGACTATGAGATCACCGTGTCAGATCCGGTATACTATGACATCTGGGTCGGAAGCACACAGGTGACCAGCAGTAATATGAAAGATATCTTCAAGGACGGCGGCAGTGCGCAGTATATTCCGGAACTTTATACTCTGGTCCTGACAAACCCGCCGGTCAGCGGGCTCCGTGACGAGGCGCAGATCTACGCGATCGGCTCTGATGATCTGATCATTACGGGTTATGCATCTCTGATGAGCAGCAGTGCGCAGTACGGTATCAAAAAAGAGGGAACCGGGGATCTTATTATCGGGGCCGGGACAATTTCGGCAAAAGGCACCCGGGCCGGCATTTACGCGATCGGTGATATCGGGATCGATGCAGGGATCGTCAATGCGGAAGGCGGAGACAACGGCATCTCCAGCCAGGGGAACATCTATTGCGATCTGGGCGTTATCACAGCTTATGGTAAAAAGAACGGCATCTATGCAAATGAATCCGTATCGGTATCGGAAGGCGCCATAATAACGACCGGCGGGGAATACGGCCTCTCGGCGAAGGGAAAGATTACTGTCAAAAAAGGGTCCCTGACTGCGAAAGGCGAAGCCTACCATGGGATCTATACCAAAAGCGACGTCAGCAGCAATAAAGAAGCCGAGATCTCGGCAGAAGGAAAACAAAAGGGCATCCTTGCGGAAGGAAACATCTGGATATCCGGCAAGGCAGATGCTGCCGGCGGTGAAGACGGTTTCTATGCCGAGAAATCATTCAGACACGATGGAACAAACCTGACGGCGGAAGGAAATACAGGCTACGGCATCTATGCTGCGGGTGATCTCTATCTTTCAGATGGCTCCGTGAATGCAGAGGGTCATAAGGCGGGCATTTACTCCGACGGCAGCGAGATCCGGATCAGCGGAGGGAATGTGACCGCAAAGAGTACGACATACGGTATTTTTTCCAATGCCGACGAGGTGAATATCGGCAATTCGATCGAATCTGTTACTGCGGACGGAGGTTCCGCCGCAGTGCGTGGAAAATTGGTCTATCTCTGGGACAAAGTCGTCGTTAAAGATCCGGATCCGTTCATGATCGCAAAAGACACGAAGGGGTATGAGACGATCGCCGCGGATGGCGC
>CADAHD010000290.1 GCA_902787595.1 uncultured Lachnospiraceae bacterium | reverse complement strand
ACAGGAAGTATCAGCCGAGAAATCCGTTGAGGCATTGAAGCAGATAAATGCGTCCACGGCTGTGGTAATAAGAGACGGACAGCAAAAAGAGATACCGGCTGCCGAGCTGGTAGTGGGTGACTATGTGGTGCTGGAAGCCGGGCGTGTGGTGCCTGCAGACCTTCAGCTGGTACAGACCAGTTCCCTTAAGCTTAATGAATCGGCGCTTACAGGTGAGAGCCTGGCAGTAGAAAAGGACTGCAATGAAAAGAGTGATGAGAAGACGCCTCTGGGTGACCGCAAGGACAAGGCATTTATGTCGACTCTGGTCGAATATGGCCGCGGTGACGGCGTGGTCGAGAGGATAGGTGATGACACTGAGATCGGAAAGATCTCGCGCATGCTCAATAAGATCACCAAGCAGGAGACTCCCTTGCAGAAGAATCTGAACAGCATTTCCATGGTGCTGGGCATCGCCGGCGTGGTGCTCTGCATACTGATGTTTGTATGTCAGATATTCATTTATGAAACAGCGATCATAGAAACACTGATGATATCCATCGCATTTGCCGTTGCGGTCATACCCGAGGGCCTGGCTACTGTGGTCACTTTAGTGCTTTCTGCCGGCATACAGAAGATGAGCAAACGCAACGCCATAGTCAAGCAGATACATGCAGTAGAAACCCTTGGCGCGGTGAACATCATATGCTCCGATAAGACCGGAACCCTGACTCAGAACAAGATGACGGTTGTCAAATGGTATATGCTGGGAGAGGAGAGACTGCCCGAAAGCGTTAAGAGCAGCGATCCGGTTTTTGCCAGACTGCTTGAAGGCTTTATCGCCTGCAATGATGCGAAGTATTCGGAGGAAACAGGAGAAGAGATAGGAGATCCCACAGAGACGGCTTTTATCAAATATGCAAAGGACAATAAGCTGGGATATGATGAGATAATGTCCTGCATAACACGCTTTGATGAGATACCTTTTGATTCCGACAGGAAGATGATGACCACTCTGGGGCATGTTGTTAAGAACGGCAGCACCAAAAATGTTTCCTATACCAAGGGAGCCATAGATTCGGTTATAGTCAGATGCGATCGTATACTGGATGCGGATGGGGTGAGGCCCATCACAAATGAGGACGTACTACTGGCCAGCAGATGCGCGGAAAAGATGAGCTCTGATGCGCTGCGTGTGCTGGCACTGGCATATCGCGAAGGAGACGAAAAACCGCAGGAGAAGGATATGATCTTTGTGGGACTTGCCGCCATGATCGATCCTCCCAAGCCCGGCGTAAAAGAGACTGTTGACCAGTGCCATCATGCCGGCATAGAAGTGGCAATGATCACCGGCGATCATAAGATCACGGCTTTTGCCATAGCAAAGGAACTGGATATCGCTACCGATATCTCCCAGAGTATCTCCGGCGCCGAGATAGACGCTATGGATCCGGAGGAGTTCAGAGCAAATGTTCTTAATTACCGTGTTTTTGCCCGTGTCTCTCCCGAGAACAAGGTGCAGATAGTACAGGCATTCCAGTCTCACGGAAAGATCTGTTCCATGACCGGCGACGGCGTAAACGATGCGCCTTCGCTGAAAGCAGCCGACATAGGCGTAGCAATGGGTATAGGCGGTACGGAAGTAGCAAAGGATGCTGCGGAAGTCATACTTGTTGATGATAACTTTATCACCATCAAGAACGCGGTGATGGAAGGCCGCAACCTGTTTAATAATATCAAGAAATCTGTTGTTTACCTTTTAAGATCCAATTTCGGTGAGGTGGTGCTTATGGCGTCCGCAATTTTTGCGGGCTTGTCTTCACCGCTTTCCACCATACAGATACTCTGGGTCAACCTGCTGACAGATACGGCGCCTTCACTGGCCCTGGGCATGGATGTGGGTTCGGATGCCGTAATGAACGAGAAACCCAGAGATGTAAAGGCAGGCATACTTAATAAGGGCGATTATGTAAATATCGTGATACAGGGACTTATAAGCGGCGGAGTGGCGCTGCTGGCTTTCCTTCTTCCGGTCATCACCAGGTACGGCATGGGTGACATACTTGGAAATATCAGCGGCAATGAAGAACTTCTTAAGCTTTGCAGGACATACTGCTTCAGCACGCTGGCTGTCAATGAGCTGCTCATGGCTTACGTATGCAAGACCAGGGGAAGCCTTGCTTTTGCCACAAAGGAATCATGGAATAACAAAGCGCTCAATGTGATAACCGTTATAGGGATAGCGCTGCAGCTGGGCGTACTCGTCATACCTCCTTTACGCTCATTACTTAAGCTTTCCAAAGTGTCGTTTGTCGATATTGCGGTGATAATCCTGATTGCGGCAGCAGGCGTGCTGGTAAATGCGGCTATCACACTTGCAAAGGAGCGCCTGGATATCAAGAGGGAAAGAAACCTTTAATATTTACATAAAGTGTTATATTGCCATATTGCAGCAGATATGTCAAAATAGATATATCAACATATATGGAGGTGAACTCTATGGAGATAGTTTTGGGGGTTATAGCAGGTCTGGAAGCGATCATCATAGTTGTATTGCTTGTTTACCTTATCCGGAATAAAAAACAGATGAGCGCTTTTATCGAACAGGCTCAGGAGATCAAAAAGCGCAGGATAGATCTTGATGATATAGAGATCAAAGATCAGAACCGCGAACAGATGATAATGGCGGATGCCATTAACGCTATCAAGAATAATATGCAGACCTTTCTGGAGGCGACAAAGGGCAATGTAGTTGTTTTGTCCGATGCCATTAGCGATCTGACGGAAGGCGCCGGGCAGAACGAAAAGGGCAGCGCAAAGATCGCTGAGAGCCTTTCAGAAGTGGTTAGCAAGATAGAGGAGCAGAAGGAACTGGTCTATTCCTGCCTGAACCTTATCGAAGATAATAATACCGCCCTTACCGAGATAGACGACTCCATCAGAAACATCAGCGGCCTTTTATATGAATCCGTTGACAGCTGCAAGACGGGCGTGGACAATCTGGAAAAATACGAGCTTAAGATGAAATCCATATCGGATAATCTGGCCAGGAGCGAAGAGATACTGGTGGATTTCAGTTCCAAGATAAGCGAGATCAATGCGATCAGCAATTTCATCATTGACATAAGTGAATCTTTAAATCTGCTGGCACTGAATGCGTCCATAGAAGCAGCCAGGGTCGGAGCAGCCGGCGTAGGCTTTACTGTGGTCGCCAAAGAAATGAGCGTGATGAGCGAAAAGACCCAGGAAGGTATCGGAAATATCAATTCGATACTTGAGAGTATTATTTCCAGCAGCGCCCAGGTAAATGAATGCATCCACGAATGTGTCAGCGTTTTCAATGACAGCAGCAGTGAATTCAATGAGGTCAGCGCTTCTTTCAGAACTATCGACAGGCAGTCCGGCGTGATCAATGACAAGATGGGCGGCATCACGCATAAGGTTGACATCATCACAGATAATTCAAGGGTGACGAAGGATCGCGCCCAGCAGGCTTTCCACGCCTCCGAGATGATCACATCCGGTACGCAGGAGATATCACAGGTTTCGGAAATGACCAGCGCCAATTCCG
>CADAHD010000289.1 GCA_902787595.1 uncultured Lachnospiraceae bacterium | reverse complement strand
CTTAAGCGTAAGAAGATTATTCTAAAATAAAGGGAGTGACTTAAAAAAGTCACTCCCGTTTATTAGTATGACGGGCATGCCGTCAGTCTGTGGTGAAAGTCCACAAGGGGCGTAGTTGCCGACGAACCCTATAGCGACTCCCAAGGTTTATACTGCGAGGTGTAGGCGCGAAGAAGGGATAGCGAAATCGTAGCCTGACGAACAGAAACCTGATATTAAGGCGTTTGCGGTGGATAAGCTGGCTAATGGCAGTGAAATCCTAAAGGCAACCGTAACCCGTAGACGTAAATCAGGCAGGTAGACGAGGAAAGACTGGCAGGCTTATCCCGTGAGGTCTCACAGACGGTCTCATTAGCCGCAGTAACAACGAACTGTGAGAAGTCAGCAGAAGCCGTAGTAGGCATGGCTCTGAAATGGGCTTAGCTAAAGGGCTGAACAATGTAACCGTGTAATCAAATGTATGCTCCATGGAATACCTGACAGCGGAAAGGGCGAAACGTAAATGAGCAGATACCGCACGACTTAAGGCAAATCCATGGAAACGGAAAGGAGAGAGCACACAAGGCAATGTCGGAACTGTTGGAGAAGATATTGTCCAATAACAACCTGAACGTCGCATATAAAAGAGTCTGTGCCAATAAAGGTGCAGGCGGTGTAGACGATGTGACGGTCGAACAACTCGGAGATTATATCAAAGAGAACTGGAACGATATCAAAGAGCAAATCAGGCGAAGGGAATACAAGCCCCAGCCAGTAAGACGGGTAGAAATACCAAAGCCAAACGGCGGAGTGAGAAAACTCGGAATCCCGACCGTAATGGACAGGGTAATTCAACAAGGCATAGTGCAGGTAATAAGCCCTATGTGCGAGCCTCTGTTCTCGGAATGGAGCTACGGTTTCAGACCAAACAGAAGCTGCGAAATGGCAATCAGACAACTGCTTATTTACCTGAACGAGGGTTACGAGTGGATAGTAGATATCGACTTGGAGAAATTCTTTGACAACGTACCACAGGACAAGCTCATGAGTCTTGTCCATAACATCATCAATGATGGAGATACAGAGTCGCTAATCTGTAAGTACCTCAAAGCAGGAGTCATGACGCCACAGGGACATGAGGAAACAAAACTCGGAACCCCACAGGGCGGAAACCTGTCACCGTTACTATCAAACATCATGCTGAATGAACTGGACAAAGAACTGGAAGCAAGACAACTTCGGTTTACAAGATACGCTGACGACTGCGTTATAGCTGTCAGGAGCGAAGCAAGTGCGAAGCGTGTAATGCGGACAGTGACGGATTGGATACAAAGGAAACTTGGGTTAAAGGTTAACATGACCAAGACCCATATCACAAGACCGCAGAAGCTGAAATATCTGGGCTTCGGTTTCTATAAGGAAGGCAAGGCTAACGAATGGAAGTGCAGACCGCATCAAGACTCAGTGGTTAAGCTTAAGCGAAAACTTAAAGAACTGACTTGTAGAAAAATGCCTGGAACAGTCACAGGTAAGATTGCGAAAATCAATCAGGTGACAAGAGGGTGGATAAACTACTTTGCCCTTGGCTCCATGAAAACAGCGATGGCTGAAATTGACGCACATCTAAGAACGAGGCTTCGGGTAATTATCTGGAAGCAGTGGAAAGTGCCAAAGAAACGGCAATGGGGATTGCAGAAGCTCGGAGTTGGAAAAGACCTTGCAAGATTGACGGCATACCGTGGAGACCGCTATTACTGGGTTACCACGAAAACGTGCGTAGTCAGAGCAATCTCCAAGGAAGTGCTTTCCAAAGCAGGGCTTGTAAGTTGCCTTGATTATTATAATGAGCGTCATGCTTTGAAGTTATGTTGAACCGCCGTATGCCGAACGGCACGTACTGGTGGTGTGAGAGGGCGGAGAAAGTCCGCCCTACTCGATTTTGTGGACACATGAGTATATCTGTGATATTCTTTTGATTATGGAAAAGCTGATAACCCTTGATAATGTATCAAAATCATATGACGGAAAATGTGTCCTGGATCATATTACTCTTGATCTGTATAAAGCGCAGTCCATAGCTTTTACCGGTCATAACGGATGTGGTAAGAGTACCCTGCTTAAGCTGATCGCGGGACTGATACGTTTAAGCGGCGGAAAGATATCTTATCATGAAAAGATCCGCTTTGGTTTTGTTCCGGAAAAGTTTCCGGGAATGAGCATAAGCATGAGGGATTATCTGTATTCCATAGCTGAGATTGAAAATGTTGATCATTCTGAAGTAGACAGCCTTGTCAGAGATTTCTTTCTTGAATCCATGATAAATACAAAGCTCAATGAACTGTCAAAAGGCAGTCTTCAAAAGGTGGGAGTGATACAGGCTCTTATCGGCAAGCGGGATGTTATTTTGCTGGATGAACCACTTTCCGGCCAGGACGCCGCATCGCAGGATGTATTTATAGAAAAGATCAACGAGCTGCGGGGCAAAGGAGTTACGGTTTTAATGTCCTGCCATGAGCGCAGACTTATTGATGAACTGACAGACAGGGAATATACGATAAATAATGGAAAGCTTTACTGCAAAGAAGGCGGGGAAGATTATTTATACAAGATCTTTGTAAAGAAAAATGAAAGCCTTACAGCATGGCCGGACATGACAGATCACGGAAACAAAAGAATGCTGCAGGTAAAGAGTGCGGAATTAAAGGAAACAGTATTAAGGCTGTATAAAGAAGGATGGGAGCTTACCGGTATTGAAGAGTACATATAGTCTGTATACAATACGACGCAGGCTTATGAAGAAGAATGCCCTGTGGATCATAACGGCTGTCTTAACCGCGGGATTTCTGGGGGTAATGTATTCTTTTGCTCCGGCATATGTGTGCAGCAGTTATCTGATCTCATCTGTTTTTATGTACTTCATCAGTGTGTATATTTCCATGGATCTGCATGAAAAGGAGAATGATGTTTTTGAAGAGGTATTGCTGCTTCATACAAAGAGTGACACAGAATACTATCTTTCAAGGGAAATGCTGCAGATACGGATGTGCCTGATATACGCTTTGATATTGTCGTTATTTCCTGTAGTATATTCTGTTATACGGCCGGGATATTTTACAAGAGCTGTAACACCTGATGACCTGATATGCGGAGGTCTGATGATCATATTTTGCGGAATATGCGGGGCAGAAACAGGGGACTTTTTTCACCCGCGTTTTATCGGTCGTAGATATGGCGTCTGCGGCGCTATACTGATCACAGTTCTGGCTGTTTGTAAAGAGGGGCTTATACGGACATTTGCGGCATTTAAAATACTTGATATCATTACTCCGCCCATAACTGACAGTCTGGTGCTTTTGGGAAATACAGACAGTTTTGATATTACAGCTATTCTGCTGATAGTGCTGCATATGTTTTTATACTGAGATGATCTGTATGAAAATGAGCTATAAGCTAAAAACATTCCTGGTTGATATGATATTTGCCTGGTCTTTATATGTGATCTTATTTACTGTTTTGGGTGTTCTGCTTCCTGACAGCATATTCCATAATTTTTGGATGACAGTAGCCATTAGCTTTGTCGTATCCCTGATAATGGTATTGATCATCATTAATTTTGTGCCGGTGACAAAAAACCATATCACGGTTATGAATGAACTGGAAAAGAACGGTTACACTGAAAAATTCTTTATGCTGTCCGAACAGGAGATACAGCGTTTGATATCTGCCGGAAGGGTATACAAGGATTATCGTTTCTTCAGTCAGTATATTAATTATCAGGCAGATGGATATATGCTGCTGGGGAATCTAAACGCAGCCATGGATACGCTCAGCCGCGTAAATCTGAAGGATATGCAAAGCTTTTTAAAGAAGATAGATAATAATACTTTTCTGATATATTTTGATATACAGATGAGCCTTTCGGAAGAATTAAATGATCCGGCGCGCGCAAATGCAGTTATGCAGGAGGCCTCTTCATATATTAAGTCCGGGCTTGGAAAAGGAATATATCCGGATCTGCTGATATATGAAACATATGCAGTGTATTATCTTGTAACAGGCGATACAGCTAAAGCCGAAGAATATGCAGAGCGTTGTATAAAGCGTGAAAATATCCCTTTATGCGCTTATGAAGGCAATGCCATTCATGCGAAAATTTGCATAAAAACCGGACGTTTTGAGGAAGCGGACCAATACATTGCAAAGATAGAACAGAACGCGGGCACTACCCTGCAAAAACAGGTGGCTTCCATTCTCCGGGGGAAGCTCAATGCCGCACAGAACCGGGGATAAACCGGGAAACCACGGGGAAAACCACGGGTCACGAAACCACGGGGACGGACCTCGTGGTTTTGAATGGAGGAAAAATGAACAGAGAAGAGTTTTACAGGCACATTTCGGAGAGTAAGGGAAATGAGAGCAATATATGCCAGATCTGCGTTATCAGGGATGGGAAGACTGTTTATGAAGAGAGCTGGCGTGGTTTTAAAGCGGAAGATCCGGTAAATGTAAACTCGGTCACAAAAGGCATAATGGCGATACTTGCGGGAATCGCATTTGACAAGGGATTTCTTAAGAGTGTCGATGAAAAGGTGATGGATTTCTTCCCGGATTATACGGTGAAGAAAGGTGAGAAAACGATATATGACGTTACGATAAAGCATCTGCTTACCATGACGGCGCCGTATAAAGGAAAGTCCGAGCCGTGGAAGAAGGTATGCACTTCCGGGGATTGGACCAAAGCGGCACTGGATTTTTTGGGCGGGCGCAGCGGCATCACCGGTGAGTTCCGCTATGCTACACTTGGCATACAGATCCTTGCAGGCATTATTGAACGCGCATCCGGTCAAAAGCTGATCGATCTTGCAAATAAAGATCTGTTTCTTCCGCTGGGAATTCCGGAACATTCGATCCACGGTGACAGCAGTAAGGAAGATCAGTTTGATTTCTTTATGAACAAAGGCCCGCGGAAGAATGAATGGTATTCGGATCCGCAGGGGAGCGTGACAGCAGGCTGGGGGCTTTGCGCCGCGGGAAGAGATCTGGTAAAGATCGGTGAGATGGTTTTACATGACGGAAATTATGGAGGCAAACAGATCGTTTCCAAAGAGTGGATCCGGCAGATGCTCACACCGCAGCTTCATCTGGGTGAGAGATTTGGCAATATGGAATACGGATACCTGTGGTATAAACCATATGATAAGAGGGAAGTTTATGCGGCGATCGGAGACAGTGGGAATATCATCTATGTGAACAGGGAAAAGAATGTTGCCGCAGGAATTACCGGTACCTTCAAGCCCAGGATCTTTGACAGGGTGGAGTTTATTGAGAAGCAGGTACTTCCTGTTATTTTATAGAACATATGAAAGGCGGGTCCCTCCTAATGCCAAAAGGCGGGCCCCTTCTTGTGACTTAGACGGACCTCGTGGTTTTTCGAGATAAAATTAGATAAGAATATCG
>CADAHD010000288.1:3628-4094 GCA_902787595.1 uncultured Lachnospiraceae bacterium | reverse complement strand
AAAGCGAGCATCCCGTCGCAAAAGCCATTGTTTCATATGCTGAAGAGAATGGTGTGAGCTTATCGGATGTAACGGGATTTGAAGCTGTATCGGGAAACGGCCTGAAAGCAGATATAGGTGGCACTGCATATCTGGGAGGCAGTGTTAAGTATATTTTGCAGTCGGTGAACACTATACCCGGCAGATTTACAGAAACTATAGAACAGTGGAGTGGACAGGGAAAGACACCCATTGCTTTTGCACGGGATAATAAACTGATCGGCATGATCGCGGTGGCAGATACGATAAAAGAAGATTCTGCGCAGGCGATCGGCGAACTTAAAAATCTGGGGCTTCATGTGGTGATGCTGACCGGAGATAATGAAAAAACAGCTGCGGCAATAGCGAAGGAAGCCGGAGTGGACGAAGTGGTGGCCGGGGTAATGCCGGATGGCAAGGAAGCGGTGGTCAGGGAACTGATGAAACA
>CADAHD010000288.1:0-3561 GCA_902787595.1 uncultured Lachnospiraceae bacterium | reverse complement strand
TACCAGGGCGGATATAGGCATTGCTATCGGAGCGGGGACCGATATAGCCATCGATGCGGCGGATATCGTTCTGATGAAGGGAAGCATCAGGGATGTGGCGGCGGCTATACGTATATCCAGAGCTACGATCAGAAATATACATGAAAATCTGTTCTGGGCGTTCTTCTATAATGCGATAGGTATACCGCTGGCAGCAGGCTGCTATGTGGCGGCATTCGGCTGGAGCCTTAATCCCATGTTTGGCGCAGCGGCTATGGGCTTATCCAGCTTCTGCGTTGTGTCAAATGCGCTGAGGCTTAATCTTGTAAGACCCTATGACGGAAGAAGGGATAAGAAGATAAAACAGGCGGTTACAGAAAACATAGCTTTTAAAGCAACAAATAAATCATCTATAAAGGAGGATAATAAAATGCAGATCAAAGTAAAAGGTATGATGTGTTCACACTGTGAGGCTCACGTAAAGAAAGCGCTTGAGGCGATCGACGGCATCGACAGCGCTGTGGCTTCTCATGAAAAGAATCTGGTGACGATCACGAATTCAAAGGCGGTAGATGAGACGCTGATAAGAGATGCCATCACCGATGCCGGATATGAATATGAAGGGATCGCAGAATAAGATACCGGGGCGCGATACTGCTGCCCGGTCCGCCGGGGCTCCTGCCCTAAGGAAAAAGATATTGCAGAACAGAGGGGACAATGATAGAATATACAAGTTGCTTTGAAAAAGCTTAATATAGAAAAAAGGCTCAAAGCATAAAAGAAAAGCATGAAGACCCTTAAATGAAGTGGAATGGAGGAAGTTATGAAATTAGGAATCGTGGGACTGCCCAACGTAGGCAAGTCGACCCTTTTTAATTCACTGACCAAGGCGGGGGCACAGGCGGCAAACTTTCCGTTCTGTACCATCGATCCGAATGTGGGTATAGTTCCGGTGCCGGATGAGCGCATCGAAAAGCTGGGAGAGATGTATCACACAAAGAAGGTGACGCATGCAGCCATTGAGTTTGTTGATATCGCAGGTCTGGTAAAGGGCGCCAGCAAGGGTGAGGGTCTGGGCAACCAGTTCCTGGCAAATATCCGTGAAGTGGACGCTATCGTACATGTGGTGCGCTGCTTTGAAGATGCAAATGTTATCCATGTGGATGGTTCGGTCGACCCGGCGCGTGATATCGAAACGATCAACATGGAGCTGATCTTTTCGGATATCGAGATCTTAGAGAGAAGATATGCCAAGGTAGCTAAGCAGGCCAAGATGGATAAGACGCTTCAGAAAGAAGTGGATATGATCGAAGCGCTGAAGAAGCATCTTGATGAGGGCAATACGGCCAGGACATTTGAAGTGCCTGATGATGAAGATGTGCAGAAGGCGTTTGCAGAATATAATCTGCTGACTGCCAAGAAGACTATCTATGCAGCCAATGTGGCTGAGGATGATCTGGCTGATGACGGCGCAGGCAATCCCTATGTGGCAAAGGTGCGCGAGATGGCAGAAGCGGAAGGCAACGGCGTATTTGTGATATCTGCCAAGCTGGAAGAGGAACTTTCAGAGCTTTCCGATGAAGAAAAGAAGGAATTCTTAGCAGACCTTGGAGTGGAGTCTTCGGGTCTGGATAAGCTGATCGCAGCCAGCTACAAGCTGCTGGGGCTTATCAGTTTCCTTACGGCGGGAGAGGATGAATGCCGTGCATGGACCATCAAGGAAGGAACTAAGGCACCTCAGGCAGCAGGAAAGATCCACACTGATTTTGAACGCGGATTTATCAAGGCGGAAGTTGTTAACTATCAGGACCTGCTGGATAACGGCTCTCTGGCAGCGGCAAGAGAAAAAGGCATCGTAGGCATGGAAGGCAAGGATTATGTGGTCAAGGACGGAGACGTGATCCTCTTCAGATTTAATGTATAAGGTGGAGATAAATGTCTGACTGGATGAACGAAGGCGATATCAGCTTTCCTAATTTGGGCATATATCTTAAGGATGTGCCGAGAAGTTTCAGCGTTTTTGGCTTTACCATCATGCTTTACGGTGTGATAATCGGCGTGGGCGTGGTTCTGGCCTTTTTGCTGATCTCAAAAGTGGCTAAGCGCGACGGCCAGAATCCGGATGACTTTTACGATATGGGTATATACACGCTCATATTCGGAGTGCTGGGCGCGCGTATCTATTATGTGATATTTGCGTGGGAGTATTATAAAGACGATCTGCTAAGCATCTTTAACATCCGCCAGGGCGGACTGGCAATATACGGCGGCGTTATCGCCGGAGTGGCTACGGTATTTATCTGGTCTAAGATAAAGAAGAAAAACGTCTTTGAGATGCTGGATACCGCCTTTACCGGCGTGCTGGTCGGACAGATCATGGGCAGGTGGGGGAATTTTACAAACAGAGAGGTGTTTGGCGGATATACAGATTCACTGTTTGCAATGCGTATTCCCGTTGAAGCCGTAAGGTCGAGGGATATAACTGCAGCTTTGTATGACCATATACCGGCCGGGGCCAATTATATACAGGTTCACCCCACATTTCTTTATGAGAGCGTATGCAACCTGATACTGCTGGGCATCATACTTCTCTACGGCAAAAAGAAAGCTTTCAAGGGAGAGTGCGCCCTGATGTATCTGGGCGGTTATGGCATAATAAGATTTGTGATAGAGGGTATAAGAGTGGATCAGCTGCTGATACCGGGGACGCATATACCTGTATCACAGCTGCTGGGGATCTGCCTGTTCATCGGAGCGGTCGTGACAGATATCGCTGTAAGGCTCAAAATGAAAAAAGATATGCCTGCAGCGGAAACGGAGGCTGAAGAAAACGTAAAAGAGACTGAAAAAGCAGACTAAATATTGTACGCGAATACAGGTTCGATACCATATAGAAGAAATCAGTAAAAATAAGGCTTTGGGCCTTATTTTTTTTATAAAAATCCTTGCTTTTTGGCGATTTTTGTTCTAGAATTGAGTTTGCCGAGGAATATTGTGGGAAACAAGGGTATAAAAGTGGGGAGTATGAAGGAAGATATCGATAAAAAAGACAGAGCCAATGGAGAAATCTGTCATACCCTTGATGAGAAAGACCGTCTTGCCATACCCTCGCGATTCCGCAAGATACTTTCAGACAGCTTTGTGCTTACCAGGGGACTGGATCACTGCCTGTGGCTGATGACGACGGAACGCTGGAAACGCCTTGAAGCCGGTATAAAAAAGATGAACCACAACCTGCTGAGTGTACGTAATTATGAAAGAACCTTTCAGGGCGGCATGTGTGAAGTGGAACTGGATAAGCAGGGGCGTTTTGTACTGAAGAGTACTTTGAAAGAATATGCAGGTATTGACAAGGAAGTGCTTTTCAGCCAGGGCACGAGATATATAGAGATCTGGGCTAAGGATAAGTACTTTGAAATGCTTTCGGATATTGATATGGCGGACTGCGCAGAACAGATAAGCCTTATCTGGCCGGATGAAGAAGATGATGATATGTGAGGCGGATAATGGAATTTTCTCATATCCCCGTATTATTAAATGAAGTCCTGGATGGACTGGATATAAAGCCGGATGGCATATATG
>CADAHD010000287.1 GCA_902787595.1 uncultured Lachnospiraceae bacterium | reverse complement strand
TTCTCTTTGATCTGCTCTTCGCTTAAGCCTTTATTGCCCTTCTTTTCTGCCTCTGCGCCGGAAGCATATACTTCCTTTTTACTGCTGCCTTTCTTGTCTTCTTTCTTGTCTTCCTTTTTGTCCTTATCTTTGTCCTTACCAAAAAGGTTCTTAAAGCCCTTCTTTAAGTTAAAGCTCTTGGTATAACCCACACCGGTTCCCGGAATGGACAGAGACGTTGTGGTCCTGCCTGTCGTGGAGATACTCTGGTGTATGCCCTTGCGTCCTACGCTTATGGACGCGCTCTTCTTACCAAGGTTCAGCTTCACCCCCTTGCATAAACTGATGCTTTTTCTGAATGTTAAACCCATAGCTTTACTTCCTCCTCTGCTCTTTCATGATCCTTCAAGCCTTCCCCTTGAGGGCACAAGCGCCCGCTTAATGAGCATCGCGAATTTAGCGGGGCTGCGTCCGTTAGGTGAAGGTGTCAGCCGCAGGCTGACGGATGAGGTGTCACCTCCGCCATTCTACCACACCCCTATCAAAAAATCGAGTAGGGAAGATGGAATCGCACCCTACTCGCCCGTGAGCCGCCGGTCAGCTTTAGCTGACATATTCCTTTCGGCGGCTCTGCGATACAAAAAGAGGCGCAGCCTTACGGCCACGCCCCTTGATGTTTCTTACTATTCCGTATGGATTACAGCTGAGGGCCTGCAGCAACAAGTGCCTTGCCTGACTCGTTGGTCTCATACTTCTTGAAGTTCTTCTGGAATCTTGCAGCCAGATCCTTAGCCTTGGTCTCCCACTCGGAAGCATCAGCGTAGGTATCTCTGGGATCAAGGATCTCAGTAGAAACGCCGGGAAGCTCGGTAGGAACTTCGAAATCGAAGATGGGGATCTTCTTGGTAGGAGCCTTCTTGATATCGCCATTCAGGATAGCATCGATGATACCACGGGTATCGGGAATGGAGATACGCTTGCCGGTTCCGTTCCAGCCGGTGTTTACAAGGTAAGCCTTAGCGCCGCTCTTCTCCATTTTCTTAACCAGCTCCTCGCCGTACTTGGTAGGATGCAGCTCAAGGAATGCCTGGCCGAAGCAAGCGCTGAAGGTAGGTGTAGGCTCGGTGATACCGCGCTCTGTACCTGCCAGCTTAGCGGTGAAACCGCTCAGGAAGTAGTACTGAGTCTGCTCAGGTGTAAGGATAGAAACGGGAGGCAGTACTCCGAATGCATCTGCAGAAAGGAAGATTACATTCTCTGCTGCAGGGCCTGAAGATACGCCGTTTACCTTCTTAACGATATTGGTGATGTGCTCGATAGGATAAGAAACACGGGTATTCTCGGTTACGCTCTTATCTGCGAAATCGATCTTTCCGTTTGCATCAACAGTAACGTTCTCAAGAAGAGCATCTCTCTTGATAGCATTGTAGATGTCGGGCTCGTTCTCCTTGGACAGGTTGATAACCTTTGCATAGCATCCGCCCTCGAAGTTGAATACGCCGTTGTCATCCCAGCCGTGCTCGTCATCACCGATGAGGAGTCTCTTAGGATCGGTTGAAAGTGTGGTCTTACCTGTTCCTGACAGACCGAAGAAGATAGCGGTGTGCTTACCTTCCATATCGGTGTTTGCGGAGCAGTGCATTGAAGCCATACCATCAAGAGGAAGGAAGTAGTTCATCATTGAGAACATACCTTTCTTCATCTCACCGCCGTACCAGGTATTTAAGATAACCTGCTCACGGCTTGTTACATTGAACAGAACTGCCAGGTATTTAAGATAACCTGCTCACGGCTTGTTACATTGAACAGAACTGCGGTCTCAGAGTTAAGGCCCAGCTCCTTGTAGTTCTCAACCTTTGCCTTTGAAGCGGTGTATACTACGAAGTTAGGCTCGAAGTTTGCCTGCTCCTCAGCGGTAGGCTTGATGAACATATTCTCTACAAAGTGTGCCTGCCAAGCAACTTCCATGATGAAACGAACTGCCATTCTGGTGTCCTTGTTAGCGCCGCAGAATGCATCTACAACGTAAAGGCTCTTGTTTGACAGCTGCTCAACAGCAAGCTTCTTGCATGCATCCCTTGTCTTTAGGGGAACGTCCGGTGTAGATACCGGTCATAACGTTAACTGCATCCAGCTCTGTCAGCTGACCCTTGTCATAGCCGGTAAGAGAGGGATCCATCTCATCCTTGTACAGCTGCTCATAGGAGGGATTGTAGAAAATCTCCTTAACACCTGTAATGCCATACTTGCTCAAATCGATCTGTGCCATCTTTTTCTCCTTTTCTCATAAATATATTGTTAGTTTGATTAAACTAATCAGTCCACAAATATTATACATATAACGGATGTAAAATCAAGTGAAATTTTGTGTACTTTCTGTTATAATCCTTTTTATGATCATCGGAGGCTTTTTACCCACAACCTTATTGGACTATCCCGGCAGACTGGCCTGCACGGTATTTACCCGCGGCTGCAATCTGCGCTGCCCTTTTTGCCAGAATGCGGCGCTCGTTCTGCCCGCGCATTTTGACGAACCCGTTGCCGAAGAAGAAGTCCTCTCTCATATAAAGAAACGCCGCAATATATTGGAGGGCGTATGCATCACCGGCGGTGAGCCCACGCTCCATACTGACCTGCCGGATCTTATACGCCGCATCAAAGACCTGGGCCTTCCCGTCAAACTGGATTCCAACGGGTCCAACCCGGCTATGATAAAACAGCTCTATGAAGACGGTCTGATCGATATGATCGCCATGGATATAAAAGCCGCCCCTTCCAAATATGCTATGGTCTGCGGCCTTAAAGATATCGATATGGCTCCTTATATGGAATCGATCCGCTACATTATGGAATGCGGCATCGAATATGAATTCCGCACCACTCTTGTTAAGAGATTGCATGATATAAGCGACATGGAAGGGATCGGCCGCTGGCTTGCGGGCGCTAAGACCTACACCCTTCAGTCATACAAAAAAAGCGACGGCGTCATCTCCGTTATAGAAGGCAGCGCCGACCGCTTTATGACTTTTTCCGATGAAGAACTTGACGAAATGCTTAAGGCTGTACAGAAGTACATACCAAAAGCTGCTTTGAGATACAGTGCAGCTTAGTTTATACCGGCAGTCTTTCAGGATCCTTCGTCGCTATGCTCCTCAGGATGACACCTGCCTGTCATTCTAAGCGAAGCGAAGAATCCTGATAGAACCCCCTGCTCTCAATGAACTCCGCTACTGCCGCGCACACCAGCCCTTTAATGCTCTCCCCTCTCTTAACGCGCTCCCTTACCATTGTGGATGAAATATCCGGCGTATCTCCGCTTATAAATACGCACTCAGCCTGCGGGAAAGCCTCTTTCAGCTTCAGGGCCGACTGTCTCACACTCTCCGATCCATCCCTCTCAAACACTGCCAGCTTTGCCGCCGCAAATATACCTTCGGGATTTTTCCAGCTGTGTATGCTCTCCAGCACATCTGCGCCGCATAGAAAATACAGCTCCATCTCCGGTTCGGACTCCCTGACGGCAGCCAGTGTCGCATAAGTATATGTAGGTTTGCTTTCGTCCGCTTCCAGACGGCTTACGCTTATGCGGTCTCTATATGCGCTGTTCGCCGCTGCCAGGCTGCACATCTTATATCTGTCCTCGTACGGCGTTATCCCTTTCTTGAAATACGGATTTCCGGCCGGCAGCAGTATCAGCTCATCAAGCTCAAGCTGCCTGACAGCCATTTCCGCCATTTCCATATGTCCGTTATGTATGGGATCAAAAGTCCCGCCCAGTATTCCGGTCTTTTTCATAATTTAACAAGCCCCGCTTTATCTATATGATCTACACATTCAGGATCCTTCGCTACGCTCAGGATGACCGGCCGGATGAGTGGCTGTCATTCTGAGACCGCCGTCCCTCCCTGTCATTCCGATGGCTCAGCCCTGAGAATATTTTTACAATATATTGTAGCTGTAATTTACATTTTTACCATAATATGCTATGATGTCAACGTTATTTTTTATAAGAGCATCAAAGAGGAGAATACTTATGTCAGTCCGATATCATAATTTTATGGGTCGTTTCGGCTGGGAAATGCAAAAACGCTTCCCCCATCTGTCATCCGACGCATATCTTAAACTGCAGTTCAAGACCCGTGTGAAGAACCAGCAGCGTTATATAGATTATTTCAACAGCTGCCCGGAACCTCCCCACCCGCTGATCGTAAATCTCGAGACCATCAACCGCTGCAACAGCGGCTGTGAATTCTGCGCAGCATCCAAAGGCCGTGACAAGCGTCCTTTCAAGCGCATGGATGAAGAGCTCTTCTACAGTATCATCGACCAGCTGGCAGACTGGGATTACCGCGGGCATCTCACACTCTACGGAAATAACGAGCCCTGGCTGGACAACCGTATCGTGGACTTCCACAAATACTGCCGCGAAAAGCTGCCTTACAGCTTTATCTTCATGTCCACAAACGGCCTGATACTCGACATCGAGCGCCTTAAAGCCATCGTGCCCTATGTCGACCAGCTCATCATCAATAATTACTGTGATGATATGAAGCTTCACGATAACATTCAGGAGATATACGATTATGTAAAAGCCCGCCCTGAGAAATTCCAGGATGTGGAAATACTTATACAGATGCGCTATATCAAGGCCGTGCTCACCAACCGTGCCGGCTCCGCGCCCAACAAGGCAGCCAAGCAGACAGAGATAAAAGAAACCTGTCTCATGCCCTTCACGGATCTGTTCATCTTCCCCGACGGGCGCTGCGGACTCTGCTGCTGCGATAATTTTGAGGCTACCACCTTAGGCGATCTCCGCACACAGAGCCTTAAGGAGATCTGGTTCGGCGATAAGTACCGTGACGCCCGCGAAAAGATAGGCGACGGACGCCAGAACTTCCCCTTCTGTAAGCATTGCGACTTTATCGATGCAGGTCTTCGCATGGACGCCGTAAACGACGTACTGAAGGGACGCCCTATGCGCGGCGCGCGCCAGACCATGTTCTCAAAGTGGAATTGATATTAAAATGAAGATAAGCCTTCCGGATCTGAAGAATATAAAGAAGTTATTGCCGGCTCTCCTGATCCTGTTGGCTTTTTCATTTGCTGCAGAACTGATCGTCTTCAATTACCGTTCTTTCACCACTCTGGGCAACGAAAAGGGCGAACTTGGCGGTCCCTACGAAATATACGGTCCCGCCGAATATGAAACCAATCATGTAAGCATTGATTCTTCCGTTGATAATGTTCTGATCGAAAATGTCAGCATTGAAGGCAGTGACACAATTACCGCCCATGTCGAATTAACCGACGAAGGCAATGCTTATATCTATCCTCTTGCGGATATAACGATCGCAAAAGACCTGCCCATGAGCGGCTATTGTGATGTCTATTCTTATGGCAATGTACATGAGCTCTGTGTTGTCTTTAATATTCCCGAAGGCGCCCATGTCACCGTCGGCTCAATAAGCTTTAATCTTCACAGGCCTTTTCAGCTTAAACCGTTAAGGATACTGCTGCTCTTTGCCGCTTTCCTGATTGTTTACCTTGGCTGGAGCAGTTACAGCGCAGCAGACTGTAACGGCCGTGACATCGTTCAGCTGATCATCATCGCTGCCTCCGCAGCATTTCTGATCTATCTGGGCTATGA
>CADAHD010000286.1 GCA_902787595.1 uncultured Lachnospiraceae bacterium | reverse complement strand
AGCTGAAAGCCAGCCCATCAGGCGTATCCACATCTTTGTATAACCTGCGTTCTGCTTTTCAAATCTGTGCCGTTCAAAGCTCTCACGCCCGAATGCCCTGACCACTCTTACTCCTGTCAGATTCTCCTGGGCAATGGCGGAAAGCCGGCCTTCTTCTTCGTCAGCTTTTAAAAACGATGATGATATCCGGTTATGAAAAAAGAGGGAATACAGGATCACAACAGGTATGAACGCTGCCGATATCAGCGCCAGCTTAAGATCGATGCCTATCATAAAATACAGCGCCAGCGCTATCAGCATACCTACCCTGAAAAGCGCAGTCATCTGCTCGGAAACAAAAGCCTTGATTGTCTCCACGTCGGAGGTGCATCTCTGCAGTATGTCTCCGGTATGATTTTTCTGATACCAGGAAACAGGCAGATCTTCTATATGCGTAAACAGCTTATCCCTTATGGTCTTTATGAATCTCTCGGAGCCCGTTGCATTGAATACCCTGTAAAAATATCTGCACAGGGCTGCGAAGAGCGCGGTGGCTATCACAACAAATGCTATCAGGTACAGATGCTGCTGAAGATAAGCGCGTCCTCCCAAATGCTCCAGTATATCAAGCACATAAGCCGGCGCCGTTCTTTCCTCCTTAAGCACTTCATCCACGGTATATTGCACCAGTTTGGGATTTATCATATCCAGAAATGCAGCCGCCAGAGAAAGCATCACGCCCAACGCAAAGAAGCGCTTACTTCCTTTAAGAAAGTATGCGAGCATCGAAAGCCTTGTAAATTTAATCCCCGGTGACTGGGAAGCCGCCGGGGATCTGTCTTTTGCCGTACTCATTCTTTCAGTCGGTCACCGCCCCTTGGATAAACTGTCCTCGTCGCCTGTAATGTCTTCGAATGCAGGCGTATAATTCATATCGATAACATTATAACCGGTATTATTCATATAGAATTCACCCTCGGCAAATACTGCATTTCCGCTGTCACCGGCCTGCGTATGAAGACGCAGATAAGTATATCCCGGTCCGTTGGTGATCACGCAGTGACCGCCAAACAGCCAGCTGCCTTCATCATCATAATAATTCCAGTTACCCTTATCATCAAACTCGACGCCGGATCCTCTGTTACTAAGCCACTTACCCACTATCTCACTGTCGATATAAAGATCGCCCGAATAGAATACCAGATTGTTTCCGGTATTCATTACCATCTCTCCATCCTCATCATATACCAGCACGGGCTTATAAAGATCGCCGTTTTCATCATAAAGATCATATGCATAATAACCTGCGCTGCCGCCTTTTCCCTCTTTCCAGGTACCGCTTAAGTGCTCATTTGCCGAAAACGAACCGTCCACTACATATGAAGGCATGTTCTCCACTGCCAGCCAGGTACCATCGTCATATATATGATATGAAATAATGTCCATATTCACATAGCTTCTGAGCCCCCAGCTTCCCACAATGGGTTCATCCGAAATCTGTGCTGTATTATGGCCGGCGCCGGTATTTACTACCGCGCCCTTAAAGCTGCTTATAGGCATAAACGCCAGCTTCTGCATCACGCTGTTATCTATAAGATCATAAAATTCTTCGCCCTTGATGCTGAGCTCTTCGGAAGCCGCGGGATCACCCTCTCCCGTATTGTTGGAGTAATACTTTAACTCGCCGCTGCTGTCATCCGTAAAATAAAACTCATCCCATACCTGTTTTGTTCCGTCAGCGCTTAAATGAAACCGTCCGATATAGGAATGCGCTGCTCCGCCTGAACCGTCATGATAAAAAAAGCCGTTCCCCAAGTAGCGGTTCGAGCTTCTGGCCCAGCCTTCAAATACCCACTCAGGCTTATCCTTTACACAGGTAAACGCCGCATACACATAGCTCGTATCTGCGGTATCTTCATCCGTAAACTTTGCATTCTCACCGATCAGCAGTTCCGGAACTCCGTCGCCTGACAGATCAACTATAGCATATCCCAGGCTGTTTAATAGCTCATCCTTATCACCGTACATAACCCTTTCCATGATACCACTGGAAAGATACTTATAATCTTTCTCATAATCATATCCGTTCTGTATTACATCAAGATTTTCCTGCAGAACGGATGCATAGATAACATCGTAATCCGGTCCTGCCTGCGGCTCGGTATCCGGCTCCGGCGCAGGAGTATCTTCCGCTTCGGTCGGTTTTTCTGTTTCCTTTGTGGGCGTGGGCGTTTCTTCATCAGCCTCATAAGGCTTTCTGTCCGAAGGTGTGGCTGTATCACATGCCGCCAGTGATAAAGGCAGCATGATCATCAGACCCATTCCCCTGCTCATCAGATTTTTCTTTTTCATAATTCCTCTCCCTCAATAATAAATACTCTGTTATTCACAGCCCTCCCGACCGTGAATGGCAACACGCTGTTACTTTTTCAAATAGTCCATCAGCAGTTCGTAATTAATGGCCGCATCGTGATAGCCCTGTAAATAAAGGACTTTCAGCTTCTTTGGATCCTTTTCGATACGCTCGATATCCACCAGTTTTTCCGGACGGAATACGAATATCCTTCCTTCCGCTTCAAGGCGCTCGATAGCATCAAGTGTTTTGTTATAGACAATATGCCTGCGTATCATCGCCTTTCTGAGTCCGGGATATTTGGGATATCTCATCAGCATCATCTGGCGGTTAGCGATGGACTGTGGCTTCTTTCTGTATTCGACAGGTCTGGTGAGTACCACCACATTCTTCTTATTCCCGTCACGCATGGAATGCCGCAGCGGTATCGAATCTGCCATGCCTCCGTCAAGATACAGCTTTCCGTTATATTCCACATTCCGCGACACCAGCGGAAGGGATGCGGACGCCTGTACGGCGGTGATCCCCTTTCTCATATTCTCCATGCGCAGATATTCGGCCTTACCGGTCTCTATATTGGTAGCAACTGCATAAGCCTTGCCGGGCCACTTATCCGCAGTGTCATAATCATAGGGATCCAGCTCATTGGGGATAGTGTCATAACACATCTTTACATTAAAAAGATCACCTGTGGTCATAAAGCTTTTCATGCTGCAGTAGTTTTCATCATCAAGATAGTTTATCGCTACCCTGAAAGCCCTGCCCGGCTGCTTTGAGATATAGCTGCATAGGTGACAGGCTCCGGCCGATACGCCGTAGCTGTGATCGAACCACAGCTCCTTCTCCATAAAAAAGTCCAGTATTCCTGCGGTGTACGCGCCGCGCATACCGCCGCCTTCCAGTATAAGACCTGCTTTTATCATTTCCATATAATTCAATCTCCCAATTTACTCTTATGTCATTCAGAGGAGCGCAGCGACGATAAATCCTGACTGCCTTCCGGCTTCCAATGAACTGCCTGCCTTGCTTCCAAAGAACTACCTGCCGGTTTCCGATGAAACCTCTTCCGTCCTCTGGTTCATGATCAGCATCTGCAGTCTGTTCTCAATGTTTGCGCGGCTCACATCGGGATCGTAATCCAGCGGCAGCAGCTCTATATCCGGGAACATTTCCTTAAGCTTCTTGCATACGCCGCGGCCTATAACGTGGTTAGGCAGGCAGCCGAAGGGCTGAAGTATAACG
>CADAHD010000285.1 GCA_902787595.1 uncultured Lachnospiraceae bacterium | reverse complement strand
CATCTTGGGGCGACCAGCTGCTATGTCACCGATAATGCAGATCTGATCCTTTATCGGGACGAGCTGTTTTCACGGTTGCAATACCGTTCTTCAAGAGACCAGCTGCTCCATTGTGTCAGCTTCGCAGCTTTTCTCAAGGACAATGGGATCCTCCGTGCGCAGGACATCTCAACCGAATTGATCGCAGAATACCATGCTTACGCCGACACTATCGGAGATACCTATATCTGCCTGTATTCGGTTCGGTTCTTTTTGCAGTTCCTTGCTGAACATGGTGTTATAGCCGGATACGTTCCACTTGCCCTTACATCACCACTTCAGGCAAAAGCTGCCGGCTATGCGATCAAGCGGTTTTCAGATGAAATATCTTCGTTTGAGACAAACGGAGTTGATGCGGATGAGTACTGGAAGATGGCCAATTCTCTCATTGATGTCCTTCGCAAGAAATACCACCATAATGAAGATGCCACGCGGAACAACTATCTTGTTGTCTTCAATGAACTTAGCCGTATCCCTTATGGATTCAAGGGTATCTCCCTCTGCGCCCACCACCATCTCGGTTGATATATCAATTCCGTGTTTACGAATAATGGCAAGCTGTTTACTGTATTCGTCGGGATGCGCCCAGCCCTTCTGCATTCCAAGCAGGCTTTCACGGCTGATGCTCTCAAGTCCGAAACTCATGACATAACAGCCGCTCTGTGCCACTGCGGTAAGCAGTTCTTCATCCTTTGCTATATCCACCGAGCACTGCGTCATCCAGTGCATCTTAAGCTTCTTTATCTCCCTGCACAGTTCAAGCGCATAATCCCTGTTAGAAAAAAGATTATCGTCCAATAAAAGGAACTGTTTAAAGCCAAGTTCTTTTACTCTTTTAATATCTCTTATAACATCGGGGATACTGCGTTTTAAATACTGTCCCTTATACAGACAGTATATCGAGCAGAAGCTGCAGGTCTTTGTGCAGCCGCGTCCCGCCTGCACGGGGAGAAAATTGCCTATCTTTTTATTGAGTATAAGCTCGTACCTTGGAAGAGGCGTTTCAAGTTTGGTGAGTTTCTTTTTATAGAAATCTTTCATGGTGCCGTTCAGATAATCATTTATCATCTCGCCCCAGGTTTCTTCCGAATCACCTATCATAACGCTGTCGCAGTATTTCTTTGCTTCCTCGGGCATCAGCGATACCATATAGCCGCCCAGGATCACCGTCTTTCCCAGTTCCTTAAACTTCTTTGCTATATCTATGGTGCGCATAACGGCATGCCCCATGCTGCTTATTCCTATAAGCTCCGCATCGGTATCAAAATCAACATCCTCTATGGTCTCGTAACAGATATCCACTTCAAAATCCGGAGGCGTCAGCGCCGCGAGAAGCGGCAACGCCAGTCCCACAAAATACAGTCTTTTTTTCTTTACCAGCTTGCCGTACTGATCATAAGGCGTGGGCTGTATCAGCAGTATTTTTTTCTTCATGGGTCAGAACCAGCCCTTCTTTTTAGTATCATACGCTGTGCCCAGCATCGCCCTTACGATTATCTTCGGATAAGTGACTACATGCAGCCAGTAATATCGCAGCATAAATTCAAGCGACGACATATTTGTAGGCTTTAGCGTAAGATGCGTACCGTCCAGTCTCCAGGATTTAAAATGTATCAGCTTATCCTTATACTCGTCATATGCATCCGTGCCTTTATACGGCGTAAAAATACCGAACACCACCCATAAGAGATTGTTCTCCTTAACAAACTGAAGAAGCTTTCTGAAATCATCCCTCGTGGCCGTATAGTTTATAACAAACAGTCCGTTGCAGACCAGCCCGGCATCCCGGAGATTCTTTATGGCCATGATGTTCTCGTTTCTTGAGGTCTGTTTATTGTACTCATCCAGAGTCTCATCCGATATGGCTTCCAGTCCCACCATGATATCGCGAAATCCGGCCTTGTACGCAAGCGGCAGTATATCGGGATTGGCTGCAAGAAAATCCGCTCTTGCATACGCCATAAACTGTTTCTTCAATCCGCGCCTCAATACTTCGTTACAGAACGCCCGCACTCTTTCCTTATCAAAAAAGAAAGTATCATCAACAAACCATATCTTGTCGTGCTTAAGCTCCTCTATCTCATCTACCACTTCCATCAGGTCGCGTTCCGTATACTCGCCGCTGTTCATCTTGGTGCAATAGCAGAAGGTACAGTTATAAGGACAGGAAAAAGAGGCTTTGCTAAGAGCAAACTTTCCCTTCATAAAGATATAGTTATTCTTAAGTCCCTTATAAAATGCAGTCCTGTCGGGTTTGGTGATAAAACCGCAGACAGGCGCTCCTTTTTCTTTAATGATCCACTTTCCGTTATCTTTATAGCATATGCCGCTCAGATCACGGAGTTTATCGCTCGTATAGCCCTCACTCCACATTTTCTTAAGCGTCATAAGCCCGTTATCGTAATAAACGATATCGATATCATCCGTGCAGAATTCCTTATAATTCAGCTCCGCCTCGGGGCCTCCTACCATGATGGTGATGTTCGGAAATCTCTGCTTAAGCTGGTGCGCGCGTTTGATTATGATATCAACCGTATTTGCATTTGCATTAAAACCGATAAAATCAAACTTTCCGTGCTCTATGCGCCGCACCATACGCTGCAGCCGCATTATCCAGGGATATTGGAATTCATCATGTATCCTGCAATTGATCTTAAGCTCCTTTGCAAGTCCTGCAAGATACTCAAGTCCCAGCGGTTCCAGATTTGCCACTAAAGATGTGTACTTGGGTCTTATCAGTAATACTCTAGGTTTTTTACGTCCCATCATCTGCCTCCGATCAGCTTTTTAAAATACTGCAGATTAACTTTGAACGCGCCCACACTTAATTTAAGCGTATCATGCAGACCGTATTTCTTTATCATATACCATGCGCTCACGGGATTCACCGTAACCTTGTAGTAAAGCAGTATGGTATACCAGTAATACATTCTTACGGATATATTATCCGGCCTGACCACCAGATGCGCCAGATCCCATTTCTCGTATTCATCTTCCCTTACTATAAAACGCGGTCTGTATTTTTCGTATATATCCGTGCCGCGAAGCGGAGTCAGCGGCTGAAGATTTACAAATATAAGTCCCAGCTTTTTGATCCAGTGATAGAGCGCATCGAAATCCTTCTTTGTCCAGTCAAGTCCCAGTATGAAAGTCCCGTAACACTCCACATCGTATTTTTTCAGTATAGCTGCAGCCTTTTCGTTTATAGCCACATTGGTGCGCTTGTTATAATCATCAAGCTGCCTGCTGTCACAGGATTCAAGCCCCACTATCACCGCACGCAGTCCCACCTGTTTGAAACGCTTTATCACATCTTCATTGGCTGCGATAAAATCTGCCCTGCCGTAGATCAGATACTTTTTGTGAATGTGATTTTCTTCCAGCATGTCGCAGAACTTAAGTATGCGGTCGCGCCCTACAAGGAAATCATCATCCACTATATATATCTCGGATTCCTTTATCTGCTTAAGCTCACAGATAATATCCTCAAGCGTTCTGGCAAAATACTGATCATCCGTTATCTGCCTGCAGAAACAGAA
>CADAHD010000284.1 GCA_902787595.1 uncultured Lachnospiraceae bacterium | reverse complement strand
ACCTCGTTGACCAGGCTGCTTTCTACAAGGCAAAGTCCTTCGAAAACCTCCGTATGCACAAGGCTGCTAAAAATGTGTATGAAGACGCTATCAAGCGCTATCCGCAGAGCGACCAGCGTGCCAAGTATCACTTCCAGTTGATGAACATCGACTATAAGGAAGGCAAATATACGGAAGCAATGAACAAGTATTATGCACAGGAGGTGGCTGAATACTGGCACGGCCTGCAGCTGGCCTGCGCTCACAATGAATGGCTTAATATGCTGGTAACCGAGGGCTTCCTGGGCCTGGCTGCATATCTGGGCATATTCATTTCTTCCATCGTCCGCGCGTCAAAGCATGTCAAGGATGAGCCTGTGCTGATAGCACTCATGGCCGGCATCCTGGCTTATATAGGACATAATGTTTTCTGCTATCAGCAGTGCATCTGTACTCCCGTTGTGTTCATCTTTATCGGCATCGTGGAGGTTATCCTGCGTTCTAAGCGCAGCAAAGAAGCATGATAAGCGTATCGCTCTGCATGATAGTCAAAAACGAGGAGCGTGTTCTGGCGCGCTGTCTGGACAGCTTTGCACCGCTTGTGGATGAAATAGTGATAGTGGATACCGGCTCGACAGACGGCACAAAGGCTGTTGCTGCGCGTTATACCGATAAGATCTATGATTTTTCCTGGATCGGCGATTTCGCCGCTGCCAGGAATTTTGCTTTTTCAAAGACGAGCTGTGATTACATTTATTCGGCTGATGCCGATGAGATGATAGACGAGGAGAATGCAAAGCTTTTCCTGGCTCTTAAGGAAGTGATGGATCCTCAGGTAGAGATGGTCCAGATGTGGTATGTTAACCGTCATGAACTGCGGACTACCGATAATTACGAGAAGGACTTAAGGCCCAAGCTTTTTAAGCGCCTCAGAAGCTTCGTGTGGATCGATCCGGTGCATGAATCCGTGCGCCTTGAGCCTCTGGTATTTGACAGTGATATCGAGATAATCCATTTGCCTGAAGCATCACATTCCGGCAGGGATTTCGGTATATTCATAAACCGCATGAAAGCGGGGGATAAGCTTTCGGATAAACTGATGCACATGTATGCGACGGAGCTGTTCCTGGCCGGAACGGACCACGACTTTAAAGAGGCGGCGCCTTTCTTTGAAGCGCGTATATATGATGCTGACTGTGATGAGGACGGGCGTATGGAAGCTTACTGCGTGCTGGCGCATACGGCCAGGGTAAGCGCAGATATCAATGCCTTCTTTAAGTGGTGTCTTAAAAATATCAGCATTAAGCCCTGTTCGGAGATATGCTGTGAACTGGGACATTACTACTTTGATGCAAAGGATTATGAAGAAGCCAGTATATGGTTTATAAACGCCCATCAGGAAACCGGAGCGATACTTAAGGCCGAATGCGCCGGAAAAGAGCCTGTGGAAATGCTGGCAGCCTGCTATGAGAAACTGGCGGGTGAACATCCCGAGATGAAAGAAAGCTTTCTGGAGATGGCAATAAGCTATAAAGCAATGCTGAATGGCTGAGGTATAATGTTTTTTTGGTAACATGTCGATATATTCTTTGGTATGGATAACAGTAACAGCATTCAAAATTTCAGGATAAGCAGATTATATGAAAGCTTTGTGCCGGCAGCAGGCGGCGCGGGGCGGTATTTTTTTATGCTTGATATAGCTGCGGATGTGGCCAGATGGTCTCCGGAAGCAGTGGCGGCATTCGGCCTGCCCGGAGAATTTGTTAAAAACAACACCCAGATGCTGAGACAGATCCTGACCGGGGAAGATGCGGCGGCATTTGAAGCGGATCTGGATAAAGTGCGTCTTCGCAGCGTTGAAAAAAAAGAAGCCGTGTGGAATATGAAAAATGCCTCAGGGGATTATTCGCCTTACACGGTCAAGTATTTTACCGTGCGCGATTATGCGGGAGTTCCTGCGTATCTGGCGGCTGCAATATCCGGCGGCGGAGTGCAGCTTCATACCGATCCCACGACCAGTCTTCCGGACCAGCTGAGTTTTCTGGATCATCTTCGCCGTATCTTAAGAGACGGCGGGAAAGCAGTGATCCTTCTTATAGGGACCTCCGATTTTATGGAGATCAATTCACTTTACGGATATAACTTCGGAAACCGCGTGCTGGCAGCGCTTGCGGATAATCTGAAACGTCTTGCGGGTGACCGCGGCAAGCTCTTCCGCGGTGAGGGCACCATGCTGTTTTTCTGCACGGAAGAGATGACTGTTGAAGAAGTGTCGCGCATGTACCGTGAACAGAAGAATTATGCTGCCAGGACTATTGTGATCGATGATACCCGTGTGAGTGTTCATCTGAGCGCCGGTGTGGTAGTTGCTGATAAAGTGGACATTGATGTTCATTCCGTTCTGGCCTGTGCGCGTTTTGCGCGGAACAGATCGGAAACGGAAGAAGACGGCGCTCCCGTAGTACTGGAAAATGATTATCCCGACAGAAATAAAGCCACGCTGGAACTGGTAAACGCTATCCGCGGTGATGTGGAAGCGGGCTGCAAGAATTTTTCGCTTCATTATCAGCCTACTATACGCGTGGAAGACGGAAAGATCATTGGCTGCGAGGCTTTTCTGCGCTGGGAATGCGATAAGTATGGGGATATATCTCCCGCAGACTTTTTGCTCTGGCTGGAAGATGACCGTTCATTTGCGGTTCTCGGAAACTGGATATTGGAGCATGCCGTTCGTGAAGGCAGAAAGCTTTTAAAGTATGAGCCGGAGCTGATGATCAATGTGAATCTGGCGCAGCGGCAGCTTGAACAGCCAAGGTTCCACCAGATGCTGCTGAGCACATTAAAGCAGAATGAGATGAACGGCAGGAATCTCTGTGTAGAACTGACAGACCGCTGCAGGAATATGGATCCCAAGTTCCTGCTTAATGAAGTGATGTTCCTTAAATCCTGCGGGATACATGTGGCTCTGGACGGATCCTGCCTTATGGATCTGAGACTTTTACGGAACCTGCCTGTTGATATTGTCAAGCTGGGACGTGATCTTACCCGCAGTTTAAAACAGAGCGATAAGGACCAGGCGCTGCTTGCGGCACTTGGCATGTATGCCGAAAAGACCGGCCTTAAACTCTTTGCAGAGGGCGTTGAGGATGCCCGGACGCTTGAACTTATAAGGCAGGGCGGGGTATATGCTTATCAGGGATATTATGTGTCTCAGCCGGTCCCGTTTGAGACGTTTCTTGCGTCATTAAAGCCAACACAGGGCTGATAGGTTGACATAAATTCAGACAGCCTTGTTATCCGGACCGGAATCGGGTATTTTTTTGATATTTACATGATTTTATTTCCCAAAAGCCTTGAAATACAGGCTTTTTTGTGATACTATGATTCTAACTATAAATGGGATTACTGTACCCGTTTTACAGCCTGAAATGAGCTGCAAAGGATGCGGCAGAGGGCTGAAAATGAACGATCACGGAAGAAAGGAGGGTACATTATGGCGATAAATAACAATGTTTTAAGCAACGTCTATAATTATTATCAGGCCGATCTGGTACCCCGGTCTTCCAATCGTTTTGATTCGCATAAAAAGAAAGATCTTCAGGATGTTTACAGGTCTATAGTCAAGCTTAGCAAGGATGAGCCTGTCTTTCTCCTTGACCGTTCAAAGGAAATAGAGGAATATACTATCCACATGAAGGAGAGCGCGCTGCGCTTCCAGAAGAATGTGGCTGCTATCGGCGGCACTGAAGATCAGGAGATGTTCGATCAGAAGACGGCATTTTCTTCCGACGAGAACATTGTTGAGATCAAGGGCTACCCGGATATGGGGAAAGGCGCAGAAGCGCAGGAGCCGGTAATAATGCAGGTGAGGCAGCTGGCGAAACCCCAGGAGAATGCGGGCAAGTATCTTCCTGATGACAGAGTGGATCTGCCGGAGGGAAACTATTCATTTGATGTATCGACGCAGAATTCAAATTACGAACTGCAGTTTACGGTATCGTCAACAGATACCAATAAGGATATACAGAACCGCCTTTCACGTCTGATAAATAACTTTAAACTGGGGCTTCATGCCGAAGTGGAAGACGACGGATACGGAAATACCGCGCTGAAGATAAGTTCCAAGAGCGTGGGCGATAAAGGCGAGAACGGACACTTCTCCATATCGGATGAAGATACCAGCCAGCAGCGTGGCATAGTGGATTACCTGGGAATACGCGAATGCACGGATCCCGGCAGTGATGCCATCTATTCCGTGAACGGTGAATATTTCACTTCTCACAGCAATGACATACATCTCGAATCGGGCTTTGACGTAATGCTTAAGGAAGAAGCGCCGGGCCGCGAAGTGACCATCGGTTATAAGCCTGATGTCGAATCCATGAAGGATAACATCATATCCCTTGCGGGATCCTATAACGACTTTATACGCGCCACAGCGGAATACGTGGACCAGCAGCCCAGAACTAACCTGCTGGTAAGCGAAATGAAGAAGAACAGCGCCTATTATACAGGAGATCTTGAGAAGATAGGCGTGGTGCAGAAGGAAGACGGCACGCTGGATGT
>CADAHD010000283.1 GCA_902787595.1 uncultured Lachnospiraceae bacterium | reverse complement strand
GAGATCAAGCGCCTGTGGGACATCATGGGAACTGATTATGATCGTTTTATCCGCACCACGGATGCCGATCATGAAAAGCAGATACAGAAGATGTTCAAAAAATTCTACGACCAGGGCGATATTTACAAGGGCGCATACGAGGGCAAGTACTGCACCGAGTGTGAGGCTTTCTATACAGAGAGCCAGCTTAAGGAGGGCAAATGCCCTGTCTGCGGCGGAAATGTTCATGAGGAAAAAGAGGAAGCTTACTTCTTTAAAATGAGCAAATATGCCGACCGTCTGATCGAGCACATAAACACTCATCCCGAATTCATACAGCCTGTATCCAGGAAGAATGAGATGATGAATAACTTCCTCCTGCCGGGGCTTCAGGATCTGTGCGTATCACGTACCTCATTTAAGTGGGGCATACCCGTGGACTTTGATGATAAGCATGTGGTATATGTATGGCTGGATGCGCTTTCAAACTACATCACCGGCATAGGCTATGATGCAGACGGTAACAGCAGCGATCAGTATAAGAAATTCTGGCCGGCGGATCTTCACCTTATAGGCAAGGATATAATCCGCTTCCATACCATTTACTGGCCCATTTTCCTTATGGCTCTGGGCGAGCCTCTGCCCAAGCAGGTATTCGGTCACCCCTGGCTCTTACAGGGCGGCGAGAAGATGAGCAAGTCAAAGGGCAATGTTATATATGTTGACGATCTGATCGATATCTTTGGTCTGGATGCGGTGCGTTACTTTGTGCTGCACGAGATGCCGTATGAGAACGACGGCACTATTACCTGGGAGCTCATGACAGAGCGCACCAACAGTGATCTGGCAAATACCCTGGGCAATCTGGTGAATCGCACCGTGGCGATGAGCAACAAGTATTTTTGCGGCGAAGTTAAGGATCCGGGCGTTAAAGAAGCTGTGGATGACGAGCTTAAGTCTGTTGTGACCGCGGCTGCCGCAAAAGTCTCAAAGTGCATGGATACGCTGCATGTGGCTGATTCGCTTACCGAGATATTTAATGTTTACAAGCGTCTTAATAAATATATTGACGAGACCGAGCCCTGGGTGCTGGCAAAAGACGAGTCAAAGTCAGACAGACTGCGCACCGTGCTCTATAATCTGACCGAAGGCATAACGATAGCAACATCGCTTCTGGCGCCTTATCTGCCCGATACCGCAGCAAAGATCTGCGCACAGCTGGGAACAGAGATCAGAGATCTGGATCAGCTGGATAAGTTTGGCGTGATCACACAGACAAAGGTTACTGACAAGCCCGAGATCCTCTTTGCAAGGCTTGATAAGGAAGAGATATTCAAGAAGGCTGCTGAAGTTGAAGCAAAGCAGCGTGAAGATTTCCGCGCGCATGAGAAAAAGGCAGTCGAGAATCTTTTAAAGGCAGGCCGCATCTCACAGGCTGATGCAGATGCAAGACTTGCCAGGGCAGGCATAGGCGCTGCGGCGCAGGATCAGGGAGCTGAGATCCATGTGGAGAAGGCAGACGAGATCGAATATGATGATTTTGCAAAATGTCAGTTTGTTGTGGGCGAGATCATAAAGTGCGAAGAAGTGCCCAAGAGCAAAAAGCTTCTCTGCTCTCAGGTAAAAGTGGGCGATAAGACGGTTCAGATCCTCTCCGGTATCAAGGCATATTACAAGCCCGAAGAGATGGTCGGAAAGAAGGTAATGGCGCTGCTCAACTTAAAGCCTGTTAAGATGGCAGGACTTGAGAGCCAGGGCATGCTGCTCTGCGCTGAAGATGATGAGGATCATGTAGTGCTCATGACACCGGAGAAAGCGATTAAATCCGGAAGCAAAATATGCTGATATATAAGTAAGCGCAATAAATCATTGCGCTTACTATAACGCTCCGCGAGGATGCGCACGGATTTTGTAAGGAAACATGCCGCTTTCAGCGGCCAAAATCCGGCGCAGCAAACGCCAAAACGAAAAGAGTTTTTGGCGTTTGCTATAACTTAAGAAAGAAAAGGGGATCGTCCCATATCTCAATTTGAGCGGTATGGTAAGATCCCCGATTTTACAGGCTTATGTATCTGCGGGTAAAAGATCACGAGATAAATATACTTCACGGCACTGCGGAAGACTGGGAGGACGCCATGGCTCTGGCCTGGCGTACCTTTTCTCGTTATGTGGCGCCTATATATTCTAAGGAAGGCTGCGAGAGCTTCATCGATTTTATATCCAGTCAGATGTTAAAACGCATGTTTCTGATAGGGCGCTACCGCATGTATGTAGCCAAAGACGGAGATAAGATAGTAGGACTTATAAGCATCAGGGAGAATAATCATATCTCACTATTGTTCACGGATACCGACTATCAGGGCATGGGAGTCGGAAGGGCGCTGTTGGCATGCGCCGAAGATTACCTCTTTGAGCGGGAGGAGCTTCCGCTGGATAACGAGGAGGATAAGATCCTGGACCTCTTATATGAGAGAGGCGACGGACATTTTATGACTGTTTTTGCGGCGCCAAACGCCGTTGATTTTTATAAAAAAACCGGTTTTTATCAGTTTGCCGGGGAAGGCACTTCCGACGGCATCACTTATATCCCAATGAAGAAAGGAGAATGAACACATGAAAATCCTGTTTTATGCAGCAAAGATCTATGACAAGAAATCCTTCGATCCCTTACTGGAGAGATTTCCCGGAATTGAGATCGACTATATCGATCATGAGCTTGAACCCATGACTGCAGCCCTTGCTGAAGGCTACGACGCTATATGCGCATTCGTTAGCGCGGATGTGGGCGCAAAGACCCTGGAGATACTTAATGAAAAAGGCGTAAAGACCGTGCTTATGCGTTGCGCAGGTTATAATAATGTTGATGTTGAGAAAGCAAAAGAACTGGGTATCAGCGTTAAGATAGTTCCCGGCTATTCGCCCGAGGCTGTTGCCGAGCTGGCTATGGGCCTGGCTTTGGCCGTTAACCGCAGACTCTATAAGGCGTATAACAAAGTGCGTGAGAATGACTACAGTTTAAGGGGCTTAAGAGGCGTCAATTTCTATCAGAAGACGGCCGGGATCGTCGGAACAGGAAAGATAGGCGCAGCCATGGCGCGCATCTGCCGTGGTTTTGGCATGAATGTTATAGGCTATGATATGTATGAAAATCCTGCGCTTAAAGATTTTGTTGAATATGTGAGCCTGGATGAGCTTTTTGCAAGGAGCGATCTGATCTCCCTGCACTGCCCGCTGCTGGATTCGACATATCATATGATCAATATCGAGAATATCAAGAAGATGAAGGATGGCGTTATCCTGGTCAACACTTCGCGCGGCGCGCTGGTTAACACCGATGAGCTGATCGAAGGCATAAGACTCAATAAATTCCTGGGTGTAGGTCTTGACGTTTATGAGGAAGAGACAGGAAATGTGTACGAGGACAGATCTGATGAGATAATGATGCACTCTGTAACTGCCCGCCTTCTTTCCTTCCCCAATGTGATGATAACCTCACATCAGGGCTTCTATACGCTGGAGGCGCTGAATGCAATAGCGGAGACTACGCTGCAGAATATGATGGATGCGGTAAACGGCGAGCGCAGCAAGAATGATGTAGCAT
>CADAHD010000282.1 GCA_902787595.1 uncultured Lachnospiraceae bacterium | reverse complement strand
TGACCTTCACCGCAGTAATGCTAAGGATCTTAAAAATGAAGCAACAAAGCCAAAGAGCCTGATCGAAGAATCGCTTGAATCCGATGAAAAGGAAGAAGAGAAGGTACAGACTCCGGTAAATTATAACTATAAAGAGGTATCAAATAAGATACAGCGTGCAAAAACTTCAGTGAGCGCCGGACAGGCTTTTCTGGCAGCCAAACGAAAAGTCTTGGATGTGCAGCGAAAGATCGCGGCAAAGGAAGGTGATCCGGAGGAATTGCAGATGGCGCTTACCCATGCAAAGCGAATGGAGCTGGTTGCTCGAAAGAAAAAGAATCATCTTGAGCTGGAAGAGCTGGCGGATCGGACCATTAAATCAGACGAGCAGAGAGATAAGATGGAGGAGACCGCGGACAGTATCAGAAACGCCATGATCTCTAAGGAAGAAGAGAAGCTTGGCAAAAAGGAAGATGAGATCTTTGAAAGCCGAAAAGAGCAGATAGAACAGGCCGCGAAAGAGATGCAGCAGAGCAGCGGAAACTCTTCAGAGGATATGCTGGCGGACCTTAATGAGATGATCTCCAAATTCGGTGAAGAGGAATTAAAGCAGCTTGAAGAGGCCATGGAAATGCTGGAAGATATGGAGATGCTCGATCCCCATATGACGGAAGATGAGCTGAAAGAGATTAAACTTAAGCACCGTATGGCAGAAAGCAAAGCCATGCTCAAAGCTGATATGGATTATCTTAAAGGCATGATAAAGCATCAGACCGGAAAGGAAGCGATGCTTACGGGAATTGGACCCGGCAGCGGGACGGCAGTCTCTTTTGAAGCAGCTTCGTTTGCTGTATCAGCCGGCACAGAGGCGGCGCAAGCTGCGGATGTTTCCGCCGTACCGTCATTTGATATACAGGTATGAATATATACCGGGAAGCAGGAATACATACGGCCTGTTTTTTGATATACAGGTATGAACATATACCGGATAGCAGGAATCTGTATGACCGCTTTTTTGCGGGGAAGAAATATCCCGCACAGATATGATTATATATCAGGAGGCATAAGAAAATGAATCTCACAATGGAAAGGGCAAAAGAACTGAATAAGGATATGGTCACGCAGGACCATCTGATCATTCATTCACTGAATGTATGTTATGCTATGGGAGCTATGGCAAAGCATTTCGGCGCGGATGAGGAGCATTGGATGGCGGTGGGATATCTGCACGATTATGATTATGAGAAGTTTCCGGAAGAGCATTTACAGCATACACAGGATGAGCTGCTATCGGCAGGCGTTTCCGAAGAGGATGTACGCGCCATCATGGCTCACGGATACAGTATAGTAAATGATGTGAAACCGGAAACGGATATGGAGAAGAGCCTGTTTACGGTGGATGAGCTGACAGGGATAATACAGGCCTGTGCCAGGATGCGTCCTGCCGGGATAACGGATCTGGAAGTAAAGAGCTTTATGAAGAAATTTAAGGACAAAAAGTTTGCTGCTAAATGCGACCGCGAGACCATCAAAAAAGGCTGTGAGATGCTGGGTATGGAAGTCACGGAAGTAGCGGAGATCTGCATTGAAGGTATGAAAGCGCATGCAGAGGAGATAGGCCTGGGCGGAACGCTTTAAGCAGGTACATTTAGGGATGATGGGCTGCCCCTTCGGGGGCAGCTTTTTTATGCGCAGGGCTGCGTATTTGACTCGATTGCACAGGGCCAACGTATGGAATGCGCCGGGCAGTTGTAAGGGAGGGGTATTTGGCTTGACACTCTTGGTTTATCGTGATAAACTCCAGATATGGTTTATTGCGATAAACCTAATGGAGGATAACGATCATGAAGGATTTGGAACTGGGAGCGGTACAGGAGAGATTTGCCGATATCATCTGGGCAAACGAGCCCGTGGCATCAGGTGATCTGGTAAAGCTATGCGAAAAGGAACTGAATTGGAAAAAGCCGACTACATATACGGTGCTGCGGAAGCTGTGCGAAAAAGGGATAATGCAGAATGTTGACGGTACGGTCACATCGCTGATCAGCAGGGGAGATTTCTACTCGGCAAAGAGCGAGCAGATAATCGAAGATTCTTATGACGGTTCTCTTCCGGCTTTTATCGCGGCTTTCACTTCACGCAAAAAGCTCAGCAAAAAAGAAGTGGATGAGATACAAAAGATGATTGACGGATTCAGGAGCAAGGGGTGAAATATGAGCGCGGTATTCTTAAAGATACTTAACATGACATGGGGAGCATCCTGGCTGATCCTGGCAGTGATCGTGCTGAGGCTGCTTTTAAAGAAAGCGCCCAGATGGATATCCTGTCTGTTATGGGGGCTGGTCGCGGTAAGGCTTATCTGCCCTGTATCCATCGAAAGCGCACTGAGTCTTATACCCAGCGGAAAGGTAGTTCCCGAGACAGCGGATATGCAGCCTAAGATAGATACAGGCATTGAAGTGATCAACAGCACGATAAATCCTGCGATGAATATTGCATATGCTACATCGGAGGAAGCAGGCGAACACATAATGCAGAACGTTTTATCCGCTTCGTT
Organism: uncultured Lachnospiraceae bacterium; assembly: GCA_902787595.1. Next base: position 1,046 of record CADAHD010000282.1, on the reverse strand, counting down.
CTGTATCTGGATCGCCGGCATGGCTGTTATGATCCTTTATGCATTTATCAGTTATATCGCTGTCAGAAGAAGGGTACGTGCATCGATAAGATTTAAAGATAATATCATGCTGTGCGATGAAGTAAAGACGCCTTTTATCCTGGGGATGATCAGACCGCTGATATATGTACCTTCAGCTCTGGAAGGTGAAAGGATGGAAATGGTATGCGCGCATGAGAAAGCACACATAAGCAGGCATGATCACTGGTGGAAGCCCGTCGGTTTCGCCCTGCTTTCGGTATACTGGTTTAACCCTCTGTGCTGGCTGGCATACATACTTTTATGCAGGGATATAGAAGCGGCCTGCGACGAAAAGGTTATAAAGGATAAGGACAGGGAGTATATGGCAGCCTATTCCCAGGCGCTTCTTGACCTGAGTGTATCGGGAAAGATCATAACCGCCTGCCCCTTAGCCTTTGGGGAGACAGGAGTAAAGGCCAGGATAAAGGGAATCCTGAATTATAAGAAACCTGCTTTCTGGATCATCATTATCGCGTTGATCGCATGCATTATTGTAGCAGTATGCTTCCTTACAAATCCGAAAAAAAATGAGGTAGACGATATCAATGCCCCGGAAAACATGGATGTGGACTACACTTATGAAAACGGAGTGTATGTTGTAAACAGTGACGGAAACAGGAAAACTTATCAGTATAAAAAAGAGTTAAGAGGACGTGATCCCGGTGCGGCTCATGACGGCATGTACATCGTTCTTACCAATAATGCAGATATCACATTCGATATGGTATCCCGCAGCATGTACAGCAGCGATTCAAGGGACTGGCTGGATGATACTAAGATAATCGGAATGCATGTGCTGGATGATAACGGGGAGATCATCGTATTTGATGAAACAGATGAAGTGACTGATCTTATCCCGTCATCGGGTATCGCAACAGATCCGGAATTATGGCAGCCGCCGGTGGTAACGGTAATATATGCCGGAAACGTATATGCCACAACCCAGGGCAGCTTTGACTGGTCGTATGTGGATGAAAAAGGCGTAG
>CADAHD010000281.1 GCA_902787595.1 uncultured Lachnospiraceae bacterium | reverse complement strand
CAGCAGGATGGCGGGGCGGATATATCGGAAGAGGAAGAACCGGCAGAAGAGGAAGCTGCAGAAGAAAGCGAAGAGGCTCAGGAGGAAGATGATGAGATAGATGATGAGCTCATAGATCTGCTGGGCGCTTTCGGCTGTGATGATGATGACGATATGAACGACGATATGGATGATGAGGATGAATTATCAGGCCTTTCGGCATCCGGATCATCTTCCAGGTCTTCGTCGGGAGATGGCAAAAGAAGCGGCGCGCCTCTGGTTGAGATGGATGTCATCAAGCGCATCGATGCTATACAGGAAAAGGCTGCAAGGACCGTAGCGGCAGGCGTGGATATGCCTTTTTATGAGCTTTGCGAGAAGATGAAATTCGAGCCCTTTACCGTATTCTGCTTTGCCTGCGGTATTCTTTCTTCAACTCAGACCGATTATTCGGGTATATTCCAGATAGTAAATGAGAGCGGCGGTTCTTCGGCGCCTACCATAGAATCAGCAGGACGCCTGTATTACGGAAAGACATATTCCATAACCGGAGCTTACGGTGATATGTCCATCTGCCTCGAGCAGCTGCTGCCGGTGCTCGATCTTCATGTTATCCCTTCCATGCCTTTTTCGACGGCCGTTTCTCCCGACAAGAGGATCATCGACTTTCTTTTCGGACGCGACAGGATCAAGCCGGATGAGAATTACAGCCGTTTCATAAAGATGCTTACCACGGATGAGGAACTCGATCCCATACTGGCAAATGAGGGTCAGCTTGAGGCCATGAAGATCAGCTATAACGAAGGCGTCAGGATATTTGCTTATTACGGTGATGAGGGTAGCGGGCGTAAATTCTTTATCAAGCATTTCTGCAGGGAAAAGAACATGCGCGCCATTTCCATGAACTGTAAGAAGCTTTTCGTATATGATTTCCAGTTTGTCGAAAAGGCACTCTGGGCCATTACAAGAGAGTGCATACTTACCAATGCCTGCTGTGTTCTGGACGAGCTGGAATTCCATGAGGAGGAAAAGGAAAAATTCTACGGTTATATGGACCTGGCCTTTTCAAAGCTTAACGAAAAAGGCATATTGGTATTCTGTATCTCGAAGCTGCAGCTTTCGATGAGAGAGATCACAAAGGATGAATTTACGGATCTGGAGATCCCTACGCCTACGAATGCCGAACGTATCGAGTGCTGGAAGTTCTTCTCAAAGGATTACAAGCTTGAGGAGAATGTGGACATGAAGGAAATGGCAACCAAGTTCCTCTTTACCTGCGGTAAGATCAAAGGTGCTCTGCGAAGCGCACGTTCGCTGGCTACCATGGATAAAGAAGTGCTGATAAGCCGCGATAAACTGTTTAAAGGCTGCTACGGACAGATGAGTTCGGAGCTGACCCAGAAAGCTACGAAGATAAAAGCCAATTTCGGCTTTGAAGATATAGTAATGAGCCCCGATCAGCGTGAGGCTATTGAGAGGGCTATAGCACAGATGACCTACCGCCAGAACGTATACGAGGGCTGGGATTACAACAAGAAGTATCCTTACGGCCGAGGACTTTCGGTACTGCTCTTCGGCGCGCCCGGTACAGGTAAATCCATGTGCGCCCAGGTTATAGCGCACGAGCTTAATCTGGAACTTTATCGTGTAGACCTTTCAAAGGTTATCGATAAGTACGTCGGTGAAACCGAAAAATCAATATCCATGATATTCCGTGAGGCAAAGAAATGTAACGTGGTCCTCTTCTTTGATGAGTGTGATACCCTGTTTGCAAAACGTGCCGATGACGGCGGTTCCAATCAGGCATCGGCAAATAACAAAACTGCCCTGCTGCTTCAGGAAGTGGAAGGTTACGACGGAGTTTCGGTGCTGGCTACAAACTACAAGCACAATATCGACCCCGCTTTCTTCAGGCGTATGAAATATATCGTCGAGTTCCGTAAGCCCGATGTGCCCACGCGTGAGATGCTCTGGCGCACCACCATACCCAAGAATACGCCGCTTCACGAAGATGTGGACATACATTTCCTTGCGGAAAAGTATGAGCTGGTTGGTGGTAATATCAAAAACTGCATACTTAATGCGGCTTTCCTGGCTGTGGCCGATCCCGAATACGGTGACGGCAAGGTGCACATGAAACACTATCTTCAGGCGGTACAGAGCGAGTTCGTCAAGGTCGGCGGCGTTCTTACACGCGCAGACTTTGAGCCTTATGCGGATCTGATCTTCGGTGAGGAAGAGATAGGATTCTGAGAACGATAAGATTTAGTTCGGAGGGGGATAAGTATATATGGAAAAAGGCGGTATGAGCGCCAGGGAAAAAGGAGATATCTACTGGAGAAAACGCAAGCGTTATCTGGCAGCGGCTGCTGTCAGAAACGGTCTTAAGGAAGGGTATTTTAATCCTGATATGGCGGAGGATATACTCGAACGTTATAAAGAGATCAAAGCCTCGGGAAAACGTGAGCTGTTGAGCGGCAACGAGTTTTCCGAAAAACCGCCTACGGCAGTGGGACGCAGGGCATTCGCCTACGCTGTCGCAAATCTTATGAATGAGCGCGATCATTACGAGCTCCTGATCAATAACTTTCCGGGTGATGAAAACTATAATGAAAACCAGATACTTGTAGGCGGTATTGAAGAGATACTGGCCTGCATGGAGCAGGCGGTAGGCGATTATTTTATTGCAGCCGGACTGACACAGGAAGGTGAGAGGATAACGGATAAGGCCGAGCGCAAGCGGGCCTTTGAAGCCTTTAAGAACAGCGGTGAATTATATCATGAGCTCATGGTCAGGAATAATAAGGAACTGGGGGTTCGCTTTATTGATGAGCTGCGTAAGCGCTACGGGCTTGATGATCTGATGGATGCGCCCGACCCCGGTCCCGGTCCCGTATTTGGCATGCTGGTGAATAAGTATCCGGAAGCGGTAAAAAACAACAGCGCTCTTATAGAGAAGCTGAAACAGGTCAATATATCAACCAGACACGAAGCGGCAATGATAGTCGCCGCCAGGGAAAAACTCAGGCAAGAGGTTACAAAAGAGTATTTTGATCCGGCAACCGATGAAGTCAGAAAGTTTATACTTGAGGCTTCTTTCGGTGAGTATTCTTATAAAGTCGATGAAAATCTGTGCACCCTGTTATATAAGCAGGAAGCCACAGCAGCATATATCGGCTGGGTATTGCTGTCGGCGCCTGTAGATCCCGTTCTTGCGGAGTATGTGGATCCCGAATGGGGGCAAAAGCCGCAGGTTATGGATGAAGGAATGCTTTTGTCTGAGCAGGAAGAATTTGTATTTCTGAGAAAATATGACAGATGGGAAGAGGTAGGTGAGATAAAAGGTCTTTCTGATGTCCGCAAAAGGGCTGAGGAGATAAAACAGTATCTGTATGCTCATCCCTGGCAGTTTGATGCGCAGTGCATCACTACCATAAGCCGTGGCACGCAGCAGCTTCCGGGCATAGTTTCCGATGCCAGAGCCATAAGGGACGGACTTGACAGACTTACGGCAAACGGTTACCTGAATGAGATAAGCCTGGAAGAGGGAATGGAGCTGTATGAGATATGGACCGTTGCTGATCTGATTACGCGCGTAGGCTATACAGTCAT
>CADAHD010000280.1 GCA_902787595.1 uncultured Lachnospiraceae bacterium | reverse complement strand
TTTCGGTCAAGGAAAACATAATCCGCAAGATCATCCGCAAAAGCGGGCCTCTTCACGAAGTCGGTTTTATGCTAGTAAGCGATGAATTAAGAGAGACCGGCGTATACAATACCATCATTTCCGCGCTTTCGGACGGAAAGCACAAATTAAACGAGCTTTACGATCACACGGAATTTTCAAGAGCCAAGATAAGCGTATATATCAAGAACCTGATGGAACTTGAACTTGTAAAGAAAGTATTCAGTGTGGATACGGAAGGCCGTGACTATGCCCAGAAAGGTATTTATGCCGTTTCGAATCACTTTGTTGATTTTTCGTATTCGTATCTTTACAGGAATTTAAGTCTTCTTGACTTTCTTTCCGCTGAAGATTTTTACAAACAGTTCGTGCATCCCACTTTAAAGAACTATGCGCAGCGTTATTTCCCCGACATATGTCTTGAATATATGTTAAGACTTAATGACAAGAATAAACTCCACATAAAAGCAGATTCCACCGGTACATGGGTCGGCAAACCCGGTACGATCGACATTGTTCTTTACAACGAAGAAGGACAGGCAACACTGGGCTTTTGTAATTTCGACAAGCCGATGTTTACCTATGACGATTACGAATGGTTTATGTTCTGCGCAGATAAAGCAGTTCTTCCGACCGATGAGATCTATATATTCACATCGGGCCGTTTTGACGAGAAGCTTACTATCGAAGGCAAGATCAGTAAGGCTCTCAATCTAGTTTCAATGGACAGATTATAAATATGGGTAAAAGTCTATATATAGCCGAGAAGCCCAGCGTAGCCAAAGAATTCGCCAAGGCTTTGAAATTAAATACCGTTTCCAAAGACGGTTATATGGAATCCGACGAAGCGGTTGTTACATGGTGCGTGGGACATCTCATCACAATGAGTTATCCCGAAGCATACGATGAAAAATACAAGAAATGGTCTTTTGATACGCTTCCCTTTATCCCAAGTGAGGGGACATGGAAATACGAAGTGATAGGAAGCGTAAAAAAGCAGTTTAATATCGTTAAAGGGCTTTTGACAAGAGACGATATCGATACGATATATGTTTGTACCGACTCGGGACGCGAAGGAGAATACATATATCGGCTTGTCGATCAGGAAGCTCATGTCGACAACAAGACCAAAAAACGTGTATGGATAGACTCCCAGACCGAAGAGGAGATAAACCGCGGCATAAGGGAAGCCAAGGAGCTCTCGGCTTATGATGATCTTGCGGATGCTGCCTATCTGAGGGCTCAGGAAGATTATCTCATGGGCATTAATTTCTCACGCGTGCTTACATTAAAATACGGACGCGCCCTGCAGAACTATTTAAGGAGCGAGAAAAGACCGGTCGTTGCCGTGGGCAGGGTCATGACCTGCGTGCTGGGCATGGTCGTTATGAGGGAACGCGAGATAAGGAGTTTTAACAAAACGCCGTTTTATCGTGTGCCCGCTGTATTCAGCCTGGGAGATAAGAAGATAAATGCCGAATGGAAAGCTGTAGAAGGTTCGCGCTATTTCAATTCTCCGCTTTTGTATAATGAAAAAGGCTTTAAGAAAAAAGAAGATGCAGAAAAACTGATCGCCGCACTCGGTGGAACGGGCCCGGATGAAAACGGCAATTATACAAGCGATAAAAAGGCTGAACTGCTTAAGAGTGAAAAGAAGACGGAGAAAAAGAATGCTCCCCTGCTTTATAACCTTGCAGAGCTGCAGAATACCTGCTCAAAGATGTTTAAGATAAGCCCTGATGAGACGCTGCAGATAGCGCAGGAGCTGTACGAAAAGAAGCTTACGACTTATCCAAGGACCGATGCCAGAGTACTGTCTACGGCAGTGGCCAAGGTGATAGATCATAATATCAAGGGGCTGTGTTCTTATCCGCAGTGTTCCGGTTATGCAAAGGATGTTCTGGATAAGGGCTTGTATAAAAACCTCGCCAAGAGCCGTTATGTAAATGATAAGCAGATAACAGACCATTATGCCATTATCCCTACGGGACAGGGGCTGGGGGCTCTTAGCAGCATCAGTCCGACTGCTGCTAAAGTATATGAGCTTATAGTGCGGCGTTTTCTGGCGATATTTTATCCGCCGCAGACCTTCCTTAAGCTGAATATGGAGATATTGATGGAAGGCGAGCATTTCTTTGCCGGCTTTAAGATACAGCAGTCTGCCGGATGGTATGCCGTGAGCCGCTGTTCATTCCAGAGCGATAAGGCAAAGGATGAAAAGAGCGATGATAAGGATGAAGAAGAGGTTGTGGTAGATCCGGCTTTTCTGGAGGTCTTGTCGAAGGCTAAGAAAGGTACTGTGATGGACTGCGCAGGGCTTTCCATAAAAGAAGGCGAGACCAAGCCGCCTTCAAGATATAATTCGGGAAGTCTTATACTGGCTATGGAGAATGCCGGGCAGCTTATCGAGGATGAAGAACTTCGTGCTCAGATCAAGGGCAGCGGCATAGGAACATCTGCGACAAGAGCAGGGATACTGGAAAAGCTGGTGACCAAAAAATATCTTTCGCTTAACAGAAAGACCCAGATAATCACGCCTACGCAGCTTGGAGAGATGATATTTGATGTTGTGCGTTATTCCATAGCTTCGATGCTTAATCCAAAGCTTACCGCCAGCTGGGAACTGGGGCTGTCGGGAGTGGCGGACGGCAGCGTATCCACCGATGAATACAGAACAAAATTAAACAGTTTTGTAACCAAGCATACAGAGAATGTCAAACGGCTGGATAATGCAAACGAGCTGCGCAAATGCTTTGATTACGCCGCTGCGTTTTATAAAACAAATAAGAAATAAGGGTATATTAAGACATGAAAAGTTTACCGGAAGAAAAACAGAAACTGTTCAGGAAAGTATTAAAGAGTGTGCGTGAAAATCCGTCATCGCGTTTTGATCTGATGGATAATTTTATGCAGCACGGTGATACTACCGTACGGACGCACTGCCTGCATGTAGCACAGACAGCCTTTTATATCGCCTGCAGATTTAAGCTTAAGGTGGATGAAGAAGCGCTGATCCGCGGCGCGCTGCTGCATGATTATTTCCTTTATGACTGGCATGAGTTATCGCTGGCGAATACCATCCACGGATATACTCATCCCGGTTATGCGCTCAGAGAAGCGGAAAATGACTTTGACCTTACGGAGACAGAGAAGGATATGATCATCCATCACATGTTTCCGCTGACGCTGGTGCCGCCATTTACCCCTGAAGGCTGGATACTTATGATATCGGATAAGATCTGCGCCCTGGGAGAAACTATAGGAGACAGATTAAAATGAATTGGGTAGAGACTTTATTTGCGGGACTTGACTTTCCCTCATGGACTATCATAGCGCTTATCTACGCGTTTATCGGCTGGTTCTATGAATCCACGATCTTTTCGCTTTGCGAGCAGGGAAAGTTTATGGACAGAGGAGTGTTTATAGGACCGCTTTGTCCAATATACTGCATGGTATGTACTTTCAGTTACGATCTTTTTCATACTATAGAAAATCCCTGGCTGATGATACTGCTGGCGGGTACGGTGACCAAGCGTTATTGGGATTACAGTTATTTCCCGCTTAACCTGGACGGCAGGATCAGCGTGGTGGCAGGGCTGTTCTTCGGCGTGGCACTTACCATCATGGTCAAATTCATCCATCCGGGGCTTAGCAGTCTGATAAAGCAGATACCTGATAATATACGCCTTATAATATGCATTACGCTGTGGAGTATATTTATAATCGACATGATATGGACCACCATAGGCAATATGAAACTGAATAAGCCTATAGCAGCCGCTTATGATAAGGTGATCGCCTGGAAACAGCGCAGGTTCGATGCCATAAATGTATGGAAAAGCAAGGTGGAAAAAACTGCTGTTATAAGAGGCTTTAAGTGGGTGCTGGAGAAGGGCAAGGCTTTTAACCGTAAACTGGTTGCTGCCGAAAATAAGCTTAA
>CADAHD010000279.1 GCA_902787595.1 uncultured Lachnospiraceae bacterium | reverse complement strand
CTCCGGCGGATCGGGGATCTGCGCTGCTTAAGAGCACCTGTTTTCTGATGGATTCCCAGTCGCTGCAGCGATGATAATTACTGCCCGGCAGTTCACAGTCTGTATTCCACGGACGGTCGAAGACCATCACATTAAGAGCGGGAAGATGATCAAAGAATCTGAACGCCATGGGTGAATCCTCTATTGCATGATCAAACTGCATCCGGTAATAATCTTCTGATGTGAGATTGAAACTGCCGTGTTTTATAAAGGCGTCCCGGCCGTATTTGTCAAAGAAATACAGAGCGGCCCGGGAAAGGCCGTGCCCGTCAAGCCAGGCGCGTGATACTTCAAAGGTGCTGAAGGGGCGGCCGGTGATAATGGATATCTCATGTCCGTTATCCATAAACTCGTTTAATACCTCAGAGGCAAGCGGAGTCTCCTCATAGGATAAGAGCACTTCGGGCCTGTGGCCTTCTATCATAAGCTTTTCGTATTCCTTGTCCGACAGTTTGAACGAATCCTGAAGATTAAAGAACTGCAGATCTTCGTAGGGGACCGTTATCCCGAACAGACGAAAGGCAATATCCGTAAATGCCCTGGCGGTTTCGCACAGGCAGTCATCAAAATCAACATAGAACTTCATAAGCACCTCTTAAGCCGCAGCCGCAGGGTTTGCGGCTTTGTTTTTATCTCCGGTATTGTAGCATTTTTTGCATGCGGCGGCAAGCTGACGGAAAGATCACAAAATTATCTTGACTTTCAAAGTAAATTGTATTAATGTATGTAACTGCATAAAGTTTGAATATCAAAATACTTGATACTCAAAATAAAATACACAAGACAACAGATAAATGAGAGGAGAACGGAAATGTTTGAAAAACTGGTAGCGATCATTGAAGAGCAGCTTAACGTAGAAGGTGTGGAGATCACCATGGACAGCGATTTCAAAAAGGATCTGAATGCGGATTCACTGGACCTGTTTGAACTGGTGATGGCGCTGGAAGAGGAGTTTAATGTGGAGATCCCTTCCGAGAAGCTGGAGAGCCTTACGACCGTGGGCGCCGTGGTTGAATATATGAAAGAAAAAGGCATAGAGATCTGAAAACATAAGGAGCTCTAAAGATATGAAAAACAGAGTAACAGAGATTCTGGGAACCGAATACCCCGTGATACAGGGCGGAATGGCCTGGGTGGCGGAACATCAGCTGGCTGCAGCCGTATCAAACGCAGGCGGCCTGGGCATAATAGGAGCGGCTTCGGCGCCGGCGGATATAGTGCGTGAGGAAATACGCAAATGCAGGGAACTGACTGACCGTCCCTTTGGCGTAAACATCATGCTGCTAAATCCCAATGCCGATGAAGTGGCGCAGATAGTATGCGAAGAAGGCGTGAAGGTAGTTACAACGGGTGCCGGAAACCCCGGAAAATATATGGAAATGTGGAAAAAAGCCGGAGTAAAGGTGATCCCTGTTGTGGCAAGCACGGCAATGGCTGTGATGATGGAGCGCGCAGGCGCGGACGCCGTGGTAGCTGAAGGAATGGAAAGCGGCGGACATATAGGCGTGACCACTTCCTTTGCGCTGATCCCCCAGGTGGCGGATGCAGTCAGCATACCGGTGATAGCGGCAGGCGGCATCGCAGACGGACGCGGCATGGCAGCAGCATTTATGCTGGGAGCTGAAGGGATACAGATGGGAACGCGTTTTGTGGCGGCAAAGGAATCGATAGTGCATGCTGCCTACAAGGAGCGCATCATCAAGGCAAAGGATATAGATTCCACGGTGACGGGAACCACTACGGGACACCCCGTGCGCTGCCTTAAAAACCGCATGACCCGTGAATATCTCAAACTGGAGCAGGAGGGAGCAGATTTTATGGAACTTGAAAAGCTCACTCTGGGTTCGTTGAGAAAAGCCGTGATAGACGGCGATGTGGTCAACGGCACGCTTATGGCGGGGCAGATAGCAGGCCTTATCAAGAGTGAGGAAAGCTGCAGTGATATCGTGAAGGGCATAGTTGAAGAAGCAGAAAAACTGATGAAGGGAAGATAAGATGGGCAGGACCGCTTTTATATTTCCGGGACAGGGAGCGCAGTATCCCGGAATGGGAAAGGATTTTTATGACAGCTGCGATAAGGCGCGCGAGGTATTTGAAACTTCGGCAAAGGTGACAGGGCTTGATATGGAAAAGCTCGTCTTTACGGAGAATGAAGAGCTTAACCGCACGGAATATACGCAGATCGCCATGATCACAGCCGAGCTGGCGATATGGAAAACGCTTACGGAAAGAGGTCTGAAGGCGGATATGTGCGCGGGCCTGAGCCTGGGTGAATATGCGGCATTGGCGGCAGCAGGCGTGATGGAGACGGAAGATATATTCCGCATAGTCCGCAAGCGCGGTATATATATGCAGAATGCATATCCCGTGGGCGGAGCCATGACGGCCGTGCTGGGAGCTGATATCGATACCGTGGATTCCATATGCAGAAGCACGCAGGAAAAAAAGGGAAAGGCAGTTTCGGTGGCCAATTACAACTGCCCGGGGCAGATAGTGATAACCGGCGAAGCAGAGGCCGTGGAGGCTGCGGCAGCTGCCTGCCTTGAAGCAGGGGCGAAGCGCGCCATGCCTTTGAATGTGAGCGGTCCTTTCCATTCGGCGCTTTTGAAAGACGCTGCAGCCAAACTGGCAGCGGAACTGGCGAGGGCGGAAATACATACTCCGCAGATACCTTATTATACCAATGTGACTGCCAAGGCGGTTACGGAAGCGGAAGGGATACGCAGGCTGCTGGCCGATCAGATATGCAGTCCTGTGCGCTGGCAGCAGAGCGTGGAGCAGATGATCGCGGACGGCGCAGACTGCTTTATAGAGATAGGTCCGGGAAAGACCCTGGCCGGTTTTATGAAGAGGATCAATAAAGAAGTAAAGACATACAATATCCAAACAGTGGAAGAAATGGAACAGCTGCTTTCGCTGCTGTAAGGGTATTGTTTGAAACGGGAGGAAACAGATGCTGACAGATAAGACGGCGCTGGTAACGGGAGCAAGCCGCGGGATAGGCAGGGCTATCGCTCTTAAGCTGGCAAAGCTGGGCGCAAAAGTGATAGTAAACTACAGCGGTTCAAAAGAAAAGGCAGACGAGACCGTGGCGATGATACAGGCTGAAGGCGGCAGCGCGGAAGCGCTGCAGTGTGATGTATCGGATTTTAAAGCCTGCGGGGAACTGGCAAAGAACGTGATAGCAAAATACGGCAGGCTGGATATACTGGTCAATAATGCCGGGATCACAAAGGACGGGCTTTTGATGAGCATGTCCGAGGAAGATTATGACAGTGTCCTGAACATAAATCTTAAGGGCGCTTTTAATATGATGCGTCACTTTTCACGCGCGTTTTTAAAACAGCGCTCGGGGCGGATCATAAATATATCTTCGGTGAGCGGCGTGCTGGGAAATGCGGGACAGGCAAATTACAGCGCATCCAAGGCAGGTATCATAGGACTTACCAAGAGCGCCGCCAGGGAGATGGCAAGCCGCGGGATATGCGTAAATGCAGTGGCTCCCGGATTTGTGGATACCGATATGGTAAGCGCGATGGGCGAAGAGATCAAAAAGAAGATCGTCGAAAAGATACCGCTGGGAAGGATAGGACAGGCTG
>CADAHD010000278.1 GCA_902787595.1 uncultured Lachnospiraceae bacterium | reverse complement strand
CATCGCGCTGTATGCGCTCGAGCTGGCGCTTGAGTATTTCTTCGTTAGAATACTTTAAAAGCCAGTTGGCGCAGGCGGTGTGCCAGCAGAGAGGATGTCCCTTTACTTTTACATTGTGATCAATGAGCCATTTGGCTGCGTCCATCAGGCCATCGATATTGGGCTTGCCTTCCTCGTGCTCATAGCCGCCCCAGTAGAAGGGAAGGGTGCCGTAGTTGAAAAGCCCCAGCCACTTATTCATGCGGTCCTCTACAAAAGCCTTTTTTTCTTCGTCTTCAACCTTCTGCATCCATACTGTATCGAATGCTCCGCAGCCGAAAAGAAATTTATGTGATATCTGGTCAGCCTTAACGCTTATCCCCGATGCGGGGGTGTTATCGGGGTTCATTACCCTGATCCTGACCTCTGCCTTGCGGTGTTCTGTTCCGTTCACTAAATACCTCCTTTTGCGTGCCGGTATGATTTGGGAGCCGGCCGCTCAATCTCAAGTTAACATATCATCAGGCTAAAATCAATACGCGGAGCACATTCTTGGAGAGTTATACCATTTATTTGGGGGTTAATTCCGTTGCACTTTAAAGCCGCTGTGAAGAAAAAGCATATACAGAGATTTGTTCTATTTATTTGTAAAAATATAACAACAATCCTCGCATACTTGTGATAGTGTTTTATACATCAAGATATGAAGGAGACGCTTATGAATGAGGATTCTGTAAAGATCGCAAGAGACTATCTGGATACGCTTATGGTGGAAAGCAGGATAGTTGGGGCAAGACGGCCTTCTTCCAAGGTTGAGTTTTGCGGCTTTGAATTTGATACGCCCATCATGACTGCGGCGCTCAGTCATATCGATCTGGTGGGGATGGCCGAAGGCGCTGCGCGCGCAAATGCCGCCGTAAGCATAGGCATGGGAGATAACGAAGAACTGAAGAACGTCCTTGACACCGGCGCGCATGTTATGAAGATCATCAAGCCTTATAAAGATAAGGATGAGATATTAAGCCGCATCAAATTTGCACGGCAGAACGGCGCGATGGCCGTAGGCATGGATGTGGAACACTCTGTAAATGTTGACGATGATCAGGATTCGGTGGTGCTGGGCAAGGAAATGAAGCTTCCCACCATGGATGAGCTCAGGGAATATGTCGAATATGCCAATATGCCTTTCTTTATAAAGGGAGCGCTCAGCGCGCAGGATGCATACCGCGCTATAGAGCTGGGCTGCGCGGGCATTATTTTGAGCCATCACAACGGCCTGATGAGATGCGCCGTTCCCCCGGTAAAGATACTCCCCGTGATCCGTGAGGCTATAGGGGATGATCTTAAGATAATAGTTGACGGAGGGATAGAGAGCGGTTTTGATGCATTCAAGGCGCTGGCATTGGGCGCCGATATGGTATGCGTTGGCAGGAAACTTATGGATCCGCTTAAATCTAAGGGCGCTGACGGAGTGTATGAAACACTCAGCAAGATGAGCGGAGAGCTCAGGGCCATGATGCTCCGCACGGATTCGCCCGATGTTAAGAGCATAGATCCTTCCGTGATCTGGACCTGAGAAGTTTTTTCAAGCGTTAGCCCATTTTCTTTTTCATTCTTTCATATACGGACCGTATCCCATAATGACCCGGGATGCGGTCCGCCCTTTTTTGCGTTGCCATAACCGAGCAAATAGTTATATGTAGATAGTACGAATTTGTGGTATAATACTACAAGTTTTTATTTTATGAGGAAGGAAAAGATGAATAAAGGAGCATTTCTTTACAGACTCAGGGAAAAGCTTTCCGGACTCCCTCAGGATGATATAGAGGAACGATTGCTGTACTATGGTGAGGTTATAGATAATCGCATGGCTGAGGGCATGAGCGAGGAATCAGCTGTGGCTTCTCTTGGTTCCATGGAGGAGATTTCTTCACATGTTATTTCGGAGATACCCCTCAACAGATTTGTAATGCGCAGGGTGGGGCGTGAAAATGGTGGCTCTACGGGCAGGATATGGCTTGCTGTATTGACTTTCCCGATATGGCTGCCGCTTATCATCACTGCCTTTGCCCTGGTATTTTCGGTTTATGTTACGCTGTGGGCTTTATTGATAAGCATTTATTGCGTAGTCCTGGCTTTTGCGGTTGTTGCTGTGGTCAGCATTCCGGTGGCGATACTGTTAATGCTTTCGGGCAAGGTTGCCGGAGCGGTGTTTGCGCTGGGAGCAGGCATGATGATAGGTGGGCTTACGCTTATCATGTTTGTTATAAGCAGGGGGCTTGGTCGTGGGATAATAGGCATTACCAGGCATTTTGCAAACTGGGTAAAATCACTCTTTGTGAAAAAGGGAGGTGATGAGCATGCGTTCGAGCATTAAACTGATCATCACGGCAGTGGTGCTTATCGTTGCGGGAGCGTGTGTCTGCGGCGCGGCTGTGCTGGCCATGGGTTTTACTACCGATGATCTGAGCACTTCAAATGTTATAAAGAAGGAGTATGAGATAGAGGATCCGTTTAAGGATATCATTATAAAGGGTGATTCCGAAAGTATCGTTCTGGCAAAAGCTGCAGACGGAAAGTGCTCCATAAGCCTTAAGGAATATGAGGATGAGCCTCACACGGTCACGGTCGAAGATGGTAAGCTTATCGTTGAGCGGCAGGCATCCGATAGCTGGAAGCTGAATATCAGCTTAGGAGCATCAACCGGCATCACTCTGTATCTTCCCGAAGAGTTATATGGAAATATAGATATTGATACGGATTCGGGGAAGATTGAAATATCCGGTATCAGCACAGAGGATCTGACAGTTAACGGGGATTCGGGGCTGGTTAATATCAGGGATTGTAAATGCATAGATACGATGCAGCTTACGGTTGACTCAGGAAAAGTTGGGCTTGAGGATATCAGCTGCACGGACCTGTATCTTACCGGGGACAGCGGCCTTCTGGAAATGAAAAGTGTAACTGCTGCGAGGAACATGGAGATAAAAAGAGACTCGGGCATGGTTACATTTGACGATTGCGATGCGGCTATGATCAGTGTTAAAACGGACAGCGGCGCGGTAAAAGGCACATTGCGGAGCGGAAAGACATTTAAGGTGAGCTCGGACAGCGGGATCGTGAAAGTTCCGCAGGACAGCGGGAACGGCGTCTGCGAGATAAAAACCAAGTCGGGTCTGGTATTGATAAGCATTAAATGATCTTTAAGATCAGGTACAGACTGAAGGAAGGGACATAAACTTTTGGCATCATTATTTTACGGCAGCGTATTTGTGGCTTCACTGATATGTACTGCTGTCTACATCTATATATGGCATAAGCGTTTCGATGTAAACTTTACATTGATATTTACTCTTGTTCCCATTTCCTGCATGGGCTATCTTTTGCAGAGTGTGTGCAGAAATGCCGAAGAGGCTATGATATCGGTCAAGATCGTCTATGCGGGAGGGGTTTTCCTTCAGCTTTTTATGATGCTCAGTATATTTAACTTCTGCCGGATAGAGATAAGCAGGCTGACCAGAGTGCTGCTGTTTACAGTAGGCACATTCATTTATGCATCGATCCTTTCTATAGGGTATACGGATCTAAGTGCTGGATGCATACGGTATTTCAGGTTTATGTTATCATTTTATTCCTGGCCGGCATAGTGGCGATCTGTTATTCACTGGTCAAAAAGAGCCAGGTCCCCAAAACGATCATAGCGCTTTTAGTGATACCGGACTGTTTTTCGATATTCAGTTTCTTTATATTGCGCAGACTGATAACAGTTGTGGAAATCGTGCCGCTGATCTATGTGCTGGCACAGATCATGTATATAATCATCGCCAACAGGGCCAATCTGTACAACGTGAGTGACACGGCCGTAGATTCCATGCTGCGGGAGCGCTCCGTAGGATATATATCTTTTGATTACAGATACAGGTACCTGGGCAGTAATGTCATGGCCAGGAATCTGGTGCCGGAGCTTTCGCGGATGTCGCTTGACGATGTGCTGGGCTATAAGAGCGCGGAAAGAAAGATAAGACATTTTCTGGACAGCTTTAAGGAGGATCCTAAAAAGAATACCTTTACCTATATTGTACGGGATCCGGAGGACGAGAGCGAGGAACTGATATACAATGTTAATATCAACTATCTTTATGAAGGAAGTAAAAAGCGCGGATACCTTGTGAGTTTTACGGATGATACCGCAAACCGCAGATACATACGCCTTCTGGACAATTATAATGAAAAGCTCAAAGACGAGGTGGACGCAAAGACCAGATCGATAATAGAGATGCATGACAATCTGATAATGAGTCTTGCGATGATGGTTGAAAGCAGGGACAATTCTACCGGAGGCCACATCAAAAGAACCAGCGAAGGTGTGCGGATACTGATAGACGAGATAATGAAAGAGGGCAACAAGGATCTGTCCGAGGAGTTCTGCAAGGATATCATCAAGGCTGCTCCAATGCATGATCTGGGCAAGATAGCCGTAAGAGACGCCGTGCTGCGTAAAGAAGGGAGATTTGAGCCTGATGAATATGATGAGATGAAAAAGCATGCGGCAGAAGGAGCAAGGGTAATACATGAGATACTGCTGCATACGGATGATGAATCATTCAAGGTAATTGCGGAAAATGTAGCGCATTATCATCATGAACGCTGGGACGGATCGGGATATCCGGATCATTTAGCGGGTGAAGAGATACCCTATGAGGCCAGGGTCATGGCTATAGCGGACGTATATGATGCGCTGGTAAGCAAGAGGGTATATAAGGAGGCGTTCGATTTTGCAAAGGCCGATTCCATAATCATGGAAGGCATGGGGACGCAGTTCGATCCGGGGCTTAAGAGTGTTTACGAAAATGCCAGACCGCGCCTTGAGGAATATTATAAAAAGCAAAATGAATGATCATTTGCGATAATAAAAGGTTTTTATGAAAGAAGATAAGATTTCAAAGCGTGTTATTAGTGAACTGAATTCGGTTAATGTGGATGTAAAGGATATCCTGTGTACGGGCGCTTTCGATCTGGGGTTTGACTGTGAATATGTTTCCGGCACGATGTTTCTGACCGATAAGCTGCTGGGCGTTGTATCCGTTGAGCAGCCCCTTGAACACATATGGTATTTCAGGGGGACCAGAAAACAGGATACGCCCGAAAATGAGGATACCGGAGCAGCGTCGGTAAAGCTTTACGATCTGAACAAACTTGAAAATATAAATCTGCATCGCCATATCGGATCAAACACCATTACAGCCGAATACGAAGGAGAAAAGACAGAGATAGCTGCTCTTACGAACAGCTGCTGCGAGTCTGCGCTTTTTTTCCTGAGACAGCTTAAGAATCTAAAAGAGGGAAAGAGTACTGAAGAGGAGATAGTGCGGCAGGAAGAAGTCGAGGAAGAATCACTTTATTGTCCCGTATGCGGTACGATGTATCCGGACCCTCAAAAAAAGGTCTGCCCCAAATGCACAAATAAACGCACGATCTTTGGAAGGACTCTCAAGTACTTTCTGCGTTACTGGCGTTCAATCGTGTTTTTGATAATATGTTATGTGATATTGGCAGGCGTGGGCATTGCGTGGCCGTATCTGAGCGGTAAGATGCTGTATGATCATGTACTGGCGCGGGATGATAACTTCCTGGCTCAATACGGATTGAGCGGACAGTATGTGCTGGCTTTGACGATACTGGTGATCATGATGCTGGGCTGCCGTGTGATAACGCATCTGACGGATGCCGTGCAGATGTCGCTGATGGCAAGG
>CADAHD010000277.1 GCA_902787595.1 uncultured Lachnospiraceae bacterium | reverse complement strand
TGTCATTCTGAGGGCTTCAGCCCGAAGAATCCTGAAAGAGGTATAGCCTTCCACAGAAGTACATGCCTGTTTATTATTACGACAACGCCACTACCAGCTTCACCCGATCATGTATACCCGTCTTGTCATAGATAGAAGAAATATAATTCTTGACCGTCCCCTCTGAAATAAAAAGTTTATCGGCTATCTGCTTATTGTTCAGGCCTTCCACGAGCAAAGAAGCTATCTCCCGCTCCCTGTCCGTTAATTCCTCGTACAGGGACTTATTATTATTCTTACTCATCATCGCTGTAAGCCGCTGCATGACCTTGGGATCCAGCACGCTTACACCATTCATAAGCTGGGATATGGCGCCAAGTATGGCATCTTTCCCCGAGTCCTTTAAAAGATATCCGTCAGCGCCGTTGCTGATAGCCTCTGTGATATTACCGTCATCATAAAATGTGGTAAGCACCAGTATGCGAATACCTGGATATTTCTTCTTAAGATGCCCTATCAGTTCTATCCCTCCCATGCCCTTCATATTCAGATCAACCAGGGCGATATCACAGGATACATCTTTAAGCAGCTTAAGGCATTCGTTACCGTCGTGCGCTTTCCCCACTATCTCCATGTCATTTAAAGACAGTATTATCTCCAGACTGTCAAGGAGCATTTCCTCATCATCTACCAGTAAAACCCTGTACATAGTCTTTTCCTTTTTCTTTCATTTTATCTGCATAGGCAGTTCTATCATTGAACAGAATCCGTTTTCATTCTTAAACTCTGTATTTCCACCGCAGCGCTGTGCGTAGGACGCAAGCTTCTTAAGTCCGAATCCGTTTCTGATCAGTTCATCAGCATTCTCTTTGTTATAAGCACTGTGCCCGTTATCCTTAACTTCCAGCCGGATATGTGCGGAATCCGCCGTTATCTTTACGATAAACTGCGTTGCTTTGCCATGTTTTACCCCGTTGGTAAGCATTTCACTGAGTGCCCCGCTTAAGAATTCCGCATGTTCCTTCGGGAGCATCAGGCTCTCCGAATACAGATCCTTTATCAGGTCGCAGCTTATCTGCGTATCCATGGTAAATTCATTTATGATATTGTCAGTATAGCATAAGAGGTCTTTGATGGAAACATCCTCATCCTCCGTATCCAATGCCCTGACAGCGCTGCGTATCGCTTCCAGGCTGCCCCGTATTCGTCCTGCGGCATCATTCATGCGCTTATGCGCCTCCTGCGGATCCTTCTCAAAGAGCATGTCCGCGGCATCCAGTGTCATGATAGCGGCCGTGATCGAATGCCCCACGCTGTTATGGATATTACGGCTTATATTCTCACGTTCCATCAGCCGCGCGTTTTTGTTCTCATAAAAGCTCTGCCTGATCATTTCATTATTTCTTTTTATTTCATGCATTTCCGATAAGCTGGCACGCTGAAGTCGTTCCCTGTCGGTTCTTCTTTTCTTTTCTTCCTTCTGCCATGCTGTTTGAATGAGCAGGATAATGACAGCAGCTGCTGTCAGCATCATGATCTCTGCCAGTTTATGTGCCAGAAAGTTTGCAATGTCAATATCAATGCTCATACGCATCATCAGTCTTACTACAGCAGAACATATAAAGGCCGCTTCGGCAAGCACCAGATCGATCCATCTGCGTTTTAGAGGCAGCAGCATAAATATAAGGCAGCTATACCACTGTCCAAGCGCAAAAGCAAAAGACAATACCATCTGCAGGATAATGACACTCTTATCCTCATCATCCTTCATATATGACATCGTGGCAATGATCATAATAACGCTGCCAAGCAGCAGTACCGGATATGTATGTTCCGATACCACTGCCGAGATGATAGTCAATATCATAATGCTTATGTCTTTAATAATGATACCTATCATTAAAAAGCTTCCTTTAAAACTCTGTAACATCCGCCTTTGACATCGCTTTTGATCTGCTGATCACATTAGGTATCAGCACACACAGATCCGATATCGCAAATGCTGATAGTCCCAGCTTTGAAAAGTACGGAAGGTACTGTCCTTTGGGTATATAATACAATTCATTCATCATAAACGTGAAGACCAGACTTATCAATATGCCCGCAGCTATCCCGCACAGATCCATTGCCAGCATTTCTGAAGCACACTTTCTGAATATCCTGCCTTTACTCATGCCCAGCGCCCTGTATATGCCAAACTCATATGTCCTTTTTATAAAGTGCCCGGTCAGCACCGTACCGACTGTTATGGCATGTATCACCGAAAGCAATACTATTATCGCCAGGAAAATATAATCAAAAGGCTTCAGCTGTTCATCTATCGTTTCCGACATCATCTGTTCTACCCAAACCATGCGGCTGCCGGCTTTTTCTTTAAGATACTCACGAAGATCATTTCCGGACATCTCATCGCTCATCACATAAGCCCGAAGCAGCGTATCGTTATCATTTATCACATAAAAAAGCATGTAACTGTTATCATCCGTAAGGGCAGCAACTTTATATGATCCCTTGATATTCTCACACGTTTTTTCATCGATCACATCGCCTTCTTTTAGACCGTATTGCGCTGCCAATGCTTTCGACATTACCACACTCCGGTTACCCGCATTTGAAAGATCACAGTCTATCCCCAGATGATCAAATGCTGTCTTAAGATCCCCGACACTGTTAAACACCATTGAGCTGCTGCCCATTTCAATGCCCATTGTCGTCATCCAGTCAAGTCCCGAATATCCTCTCGAAGTACGCATCAGCACAGTCAGCTTATTGTCATTCTTAAGCTCTGCGATAAATGATCCGAAGTCTTTGAAATCTTCATCTTTTGTCATTGCATTTATCAGGCATATCTTTGAGTCATACTCTTCGATCTTATCCCAGTAATACTGCATGCTGCTGATATAGTTTCCCGCAACAAACAGCAGCACGGTACACATAAACAGAATGATCAGTATGCCCGATCTTAATTTATTCTCTTTGATGTAATAAAAAGATGATAATGGATTCATTCTGCTTCTCCGTTCACACTGATCTCTCCGTCCCACATCTCTATAACCGAATCTGCGTCCTTTAATATGCTCTTATCGTGTGTTACTACCAGCACCAGCCTGTCTTTTGAAGACTCCTTTAAGATCTTCATCACATTGTACGCATTCTCATGATCTAAGGATGCTGTAGGTTCATCTGCAAATATGACCTTCGGATCGTTAATGACCGCCCTGGCTATGGCAACCCTCTGGCATTGCCCGCCTGAAAGCTTTGCCGGCTTTTTGTTAAACTCTCTTTCGCCTATGCCCAGCTCTTTAAGTATATCTTCAGCCTTTTTACGCAGCGCTTTATCTTTCCCGTTAGCAGCAACCATAACATTATCTACAGCTCCCATATACGGTACCAGATAGTGTTTCTGAAAGACAAAACCAAACTCACTGCGCCGCAGCTGTTCTCTTTGCGCATTGCTGCATTCACACAGCTCCCGGCCATTATAGACTATGCTGCCTTCTGTGGGTTTCTTAAGAGTCGAAATACAATACATAAGCGTACTCTTTCCGCTGCCCGAAGGTCCTATGATACCTATAAGTCCTTTATCGGGAAGTTTAAGGTCAAAGCCCTTTAAGGCATACATCTTTTCTTCTTTTTCCATGTCGTAGATTTAAGGTCAAAGCCCTTTAAGGCATACATCTTTTCTTCTTTTTCCATGTCGTAGATCATACAGATCTTTTTTATATCGAACATAGATTTCCTCCCTAGTCTTCTATTGCATCTATAGTTTTTACTTTATTTATCCCCAGTATCACCGGTATCTGCAAGGCCCCCATGATCATTACGTATGCTGCAGCTATCTTAAATATCACTTCCGGCATAAATATGCGGCAGTATAGTCCCTTTGCCTCTATGAGCAATTTAAATATGATCCATCCTCCGCACAGACCAAGTACCATTCCTATCAGACTTCCGCTCAGAAAGATAAACAGCATTTCCCTCATGATCATTCCGTAGATCGCGCTGCGGCTGTATCCGATCGACATATACAGACAGTATTCGTTTATGCGGTTTCTGATATAAGCTATATAAGCGATCAAAACCGTAAAGGCCAAAAACAGCATTGCTGCCAGGTACATAACATCAATAACTTTGTCTAAAACGCCTTTTACCTCTTCATCATAGAATTTTTTATAATCCACTTCGTCTGTTACTTTATCTGTATCCGATGCATTTATTCCAAGCTGCTTAAGCACAGCTCTCATATCATATATACTCTCATCTTTTTCTACTGCGATCGCCCAGCCGCTGTTAGTATATCCGTTAGGGGTGCCGACTCCCATCATTGTGGGCGAGCTTATTATCCCTACTATCGTAAAGGTCTCACCGTAAGCATTGGGGTTAAAATGATCACCTATCTCTCTGCCGTTATTCTTCATCACTGTTTCATCCACAAGTACCTCTCCGGCGCCCGACGGCATCCTTCCCGCTGTAAGGCGCGCATTTAGATGGTCCAGAAAGCCCGGTATTTCTTCCGGCTTCAAAAGCGGTATCTCATAACCTATCATCCCGAATACAGCCTGATAGGTACACATTATTACCTGCGTGTAATACACGTCCGTAATGCCGTCAACGCCTTTCAGCTTTTCTATCAGTTCGTTCCGCTTCTCATCGTAGGCCGCCTGCAGCGACTCGGTATCGGTATAGTTATCAGGATCTATGCCATAGCTCTCAAGTGACAGGGAAAGATATGCGATCTTCTTCGGAAGCGTAAATACTATCGGTTCAAAGCTTTCGATCGAAGCGTTTAAAAGCATCGCTATCAGATACATTGCGGTAAATACCATCATCAGCGCCACTACCATCGCGCCTACTCTCTTTTTGTTATTCTTAATGAATTTCCATGCGGATAATTCTGCTTTCATCGCCGCTCCTTTATCTGTATCGATCATTCTGAGCATTATAATAAACACCGCCAGCCTTACGCATCTGCATTACCCCTTTATCATTGAGATAATAAGTAACACCCTTTACTTTTTGAGTACCCTTTTTCAATAAGCCATTTGCCCCAAAATAATAATAACGGTTCTTCACCGCATAGAGACCTTTCACTTTAATCCCATTAACATAATAATAGTTGCTTTTCCCTTGTGCTTTCCAGCCATTATATGGCGCTGCATGGACTGTAGAACTCATCACCATCCCCGTCACTAAGATTGCTGATAAAGCGCTTTGTAATTTCTTCATCTTATCAATTCTCCTCATGCGTTTTATTATACGCTCATTAGAAACCTTATGCAAAAAAGAAGGAAAATTTGAGCTACTGTCTGAAAGAAAATTAAAAACGTATTCTTCAGATTCTAC
>CADAHD010000276.1 GCA_902787595.1 uncultured Lachnospiraceae bacterium | reverse complement strand
AGATTATATCATATGATATATATAAATATAAACCCTTGTTAAAATATAATTGATTGTTTTGTTATGAAGTTATATCATAGATAACGTTATATCATTAATGAAGGATGAACAGTATGAAAGGCTTGTGTTTATTGATATCCGGAGGCGAATATGCCGATATCCCAAAGGAACTTAAATGTGCGGAATGTGTGATAGCCTGTGACCGCGGATGGGAGTATGCAAGGCGGATGAATATAGCGATCGATATGGTAATAGGCGATTTCGATTCCTGCCCACTGCCGGATAAAGACATCCCGTATAAGCAGTTTCCGTCACATAAGGATGATACCGATACCATGCTGGCTGCACGTGAAGCCATAAAACGCGGATACAAAAACATAGCCATCTGCTGCGCTTTCGGCGGCCGCCTTGATCATACCCTCGCCAATATACAGACCGCCGCTTTTCTGGTCTCTAACGGCGCTGCCGTGCGTATGCTTGGAAAAGACACAGATGCGTATGTATTAAACGGCGGCAATATAAAGATAGCTAAAAAGCCTTCATCTTCGCTTTCCGTATTCTCCCTTTCCGACCGCTGCGAAGGTGTCAGCATTAAAGGTACGGAATATGAATGCGAGGATATCACACTGACAAACTCATTTCCCCTGGGCGTAAGTAACGAATGGGCAGCTGAAGAAGCATATGTCAACGTAAAGAACGGTATCCTGATGGTTGTCTGCAGCGCCTGCGACTGAAGCGTCCGGCTTAAGGCAGAAGCTTTGACCTCTTATTTTCAGATGCGGGATTCGGCATCATCAAGGTCCTTATATCCCATAAGCGATGCGGTATTACCCATTATCTCCTTAGCCAGATTGCGTCCCTCTGTTACCAGCTGTGCTATAAATCTGCCGTATGCCACCAGCGTTTCCGCCGAATAAGTACTTATCTCTCCCCTGAGATATGTCTCGTATGAAGTGTTATAAGCTGTATCTTCGGATGTATGTATTATCCTGGCATTACCTGCCATCTTTGGATATTTAACGGCAAATTCTTCCATCCAGCCTATCTGAATGGCGATTATCTGTTCCTGTATCTTAATACGCTCCTCATCAAGTACCGGGAAGTGTTTCTTTATTTCTTCATAACGCTCAGGTGCCGTAGAACTCATCATACGTCCGTATTTTTCCGTGATCAGGTTACGGCCGTTTAACTGCGCTTCTTTCAGATCACTTAAAAAGGACATGAGCAGCTGATCCGGCCAGGCCATATACTGGCTCTTGCGCATGATGTGGAAGGTATGCCAGTTGTCCTGACAGTCCGCCCTGCCACCCTCATTGACAGTCTTATCAAACTGATCCCATTCCAGCCTTATTATGCTCTCTATAAGGTCATCGCGGTTGATCATCACCGGCCCCGGTTTTACAAGGCCTGCTATCTCTGCTATATAGCGGTCCGCAAACGGCTCGTTTTTATCGTAGCGGACGATCAGTCCCTGCGTCTTCATCTCATCGAGTATAAGGGATGCTACTATATCAAAGCTGAGTGCTTTATTATCCGTACCGTTCTCTATACGGGATTCACGGCCGGAAGGCATATCTGCGATAGCGCGCGCTATATCCGAAAGCTCCGGCAGTATCAGCAGATCCGCTGCTCCCCTGCACAGAAGCTTAAGATAAGGCGGAAATCTGCGGTTTAGATAAAATGCTATCTGCAGCATGGTCTGTACCGCTCTGGCCTCATAAAGCCCTGCAGTCACATAGTCTCCGCGCTTTAAGGATCTTAAGTAATTATACTGCCCTGCCTGTGAGAACAGATGCGTGAGATTAGCCAGCTTCTTTCGTCTGAAATCCTCCGGCATCTCTTCCGTAAAATATCTGCGAAGCCTGGTCATGGTGCCGTCCGCATCCATAAACATGCGGCCGTTAACCGCAGCTGCAACGCCGGCGAGCTCTTCATCGTCCATGTTCTTAAGCCGGCCTTCAAGCCCCTTTGCATAATACAGCATGGTGATACGCGGTATGCCTGTCAGGCGCTCAAAGTAAGCATCTATCTCCATAACACCCTGACGGGCCATGGTAAGATCGGGTTCCCCGCCAAAAGCTGCTATAAAAGCTTCATTATATACTTTTTTGAGCTTCTCCATGTATTTATCCGCACGCACCGAAGGCAGCCATACACAGCAGCCGGGGGCATAATCATGGTCTTTCGAATACTCATCATCATAGCCGAAATGCTCGCTTCCCTCTCCGGCATAGCCTACCGCTATGCAGCCCAGTGCATCGGGAATACTGCGCTCTATCGCCGGGAGCAGATACTCCTCAAAAAAGAAGCGGCTGCGTTCAAAAGAACTGCGCTCATCCGGAGCCGCCTCTGCCTGTTCTCCGGCCAGACGCATGGAAAGCTCGTAATTATCCTTTACACGCATATATGAATCGCTGGCTCCGGTGCCGGAATACAGCTGGTCCATAGCCTTCTTAAAGCAGGCTGCTGCCGCTATATAATCTTTTTTATGGAAATATAATGCGCCAAGCGCCGAAAGCGCCGCGCTGTAATGAAAATCGGTACCGCCGTCACGTTCAAAGATATCTATGGCTTCCTGCAGCCAGTTCTCAGCTTCTGCCCTTGCCTCCGGCGAAGACTCTATCATCGCAGTCGCCAGATTGGCTCTGGTCGTCGCCTGTTCTATCTCTTTATCCGGATACTTATCCGCTATGGCCAGGGCCTTTCTGAAATCATCTATAGCCTGATCCCAGTCCTGCATCTCCTGATGGAGCAGGCCTCTGTTATTATACAGCCCGGCAAAAAGGAAATCTCCTTCCGGGAGCATCTTTAAGTACAGTTCCTCGCATACATCATAGCGCTTTGAGGATTCATCGTACATGCCAAAGCCCCTGTAAGCATTGGCCAGATTGAGCATAGTGGTCGCATATTCGATCCTGCCTTCAAAATCCAGCTCGTGCATCAGACGTTCGAGCTCTCTGGCATAACGCACACCCTCCTCTTTAAAGAAGGCATCACGGCAGAAGCCAATGGTCTCGTTAAGAAGGATTATCTCAGAGGCCACATCTTTTTCTTCCCTTGCCATGTCGATCTTCTGCATAAGGTACGAAAGGATCTCACGTGGTTCCTTTGCACCGAACATACTGTCATATTCTTCAATAACGCTGTTGATGTCCATAATGCCTCCATAAGATTAAGGCAGGGAACTGATCACCTACCTGAAAAATCTGCCTATGTCGTTAAAGAGTACCGCTATCATAAGGATCATGAGCAGGACAAATCCTATCAGATGTACTATGCCCTCCTTCTCCGGAGGAAGCTTACGCCCGCTGACAGCCTCGAAAAAGAGGAAAAGCAGACGGCCGCCGTCAAGAGCCGGAATGGGCAAAAGGTTCAGCACACCCAGGTTTACGGACAGCAGCACCGCTATGTTCATCATATTGAGCAGTACCGTGAACGCCCCCATCGGAGCAGTCTCCTCGATAGTATCATCTATTATGTTGGCCACACCTACCGGGCCGGCCAGATCATCTAACTTTGCATGTCCGGTCACCATATATTTAAGGCTCTGTACAGTGGCGACCAGCCAGTATCTTACTTCGAACCAGCTGTATTTAAATACGCTGATATTGTTGCACTTGATATAATCCGCACCGCCGGCAAAGCCTATGAAACGCCTGCCCTCTTCCTCCGAATACTTGG
>CADAHD010000275.1 GCA_902787595.1 uncultured Lachnospiraceae bacterium | reverse complement strand
GATGGGAGTGGTGGACTTTTCGTCAAAGGCCTTCATCAGGTTGCTTCTGGTCAGGTACTCATTTGCGGAGAATACGCCGTTTGCGTTCTCACCGGGGATGCCCATGAACTTGGGCAGACCTGCGCCGGAACCTACGAACACCGCGTCAAACTTCTCTTCTTTGATAAGCTCGTCGATGGTGATGGACTTGCCGATTACAACGTCCTTCTCTATCTTAACGCCCAGGCTCTGAACGTTCTCTATTTCCTTCTCAACTACTGCTTCCTTGGGAAGACGGAACTCGGGGATACCGTAAACCAGCACGCCGCCGGCTTTGTGCAGCGCCTCGAAGATGGTAACATCATAACCCATCTTTGCCAGATCGCCTGCGCAGGTAAGACCTGCAGGGCCGGAACCGATAACAGCAACCTTCTTGCCCTTCTTCTCTGTTGCGGGAGTGGGCTTGATGCCGTTCTCTCTTGCCCAGTCAGCTACGAAACGCTCCAGCTTGCCGATGGATACGGGCTCGCCCTTTACGCCGCGGACACACTGGCCTTCGCACTGGCTCTCCTGGGGGCATACACGTCCGCATACTGCGGGCAGTGCGCTGGATTCGCTTATCACCTTATATGCATTTTCAAAATTGCCTTCTTTAACTTCTGCTATGAAAGCAGGGATATTGATGGAAACGGGGCAGCCCTGTATGCAGCGCGCATTCTTACAGTTGATGCAGCGTGTAGCCTCTGCCATAGCTTCTTCTTCGTTATATCCAAGGCAAACCTCGGCGAAGTTCTTTGCTCTTACCGCAGGCTCCTGCTCCCGTACGGGCACCTTCTTTAATACATCTACTTCTATCATCTCAGATACCCTCCTTTGCCTTTGCTTCCTGATCCCTGTACATTCCGGAACGTCTCATTGCCTCGTCCCAGTTAACCTTGTGACCGTCAAACTCGGGTCCGTCAACGCAGGCAAACTTGGTCTTGCCTTCAACGCTGCAACGGCAGGCGCCGCACATGCCGGTACCGTCTACCATTATGGGGTTCATGGAAACTACAGTATGTATGCCCAGCTTCTCGGTAAGCTGGCAGACAAATTTCATCATTATCATGGGGCCTATGCTCACGCAGTGATCGTACTGCTTGCCCTCAGCAGTCACCAGATCCTCAAGGCACTTGGTAACCATACCGGTGCGTCCGTAAGAACCGTCATCGGTGGTGATGTAGAGGTTCTCTGCCACGCCCTTGAATTCCTCTTCCATGATGAGGATGTCCTTGTTCTTTGCGCCTATGATAACATCTGCGCCGATGCCATGCTCTTTAAGCCATTTAACCTGGGGATAAACGGGTGCAGTGCCAAGACCTCCGGCCACGAACACTATCTTCTTCTTCTTAACTTCCTCGATGTCGTCGGTAACCAGATCCGAAGGCTGTCCCAGAGGACCTACGAAATCGGCAAGCTCGTCTCCGGCTTTCATCTTGCTCATTATTATGGTACCTGCGCCTATAGTCTGAACCACTATAGTCACGGTTCCCTTTTCCCTGTCGTAATCACAGATAGTAAGAGGAATGCGCTCTGCTTCTGCATTTGAACGGACGATAACAAACTGTCCGGGCAGGCAGGCTCTGGCCACCATGGGGGCCTCCACTACCATCTGAAAGATGTTTTCGTTCAGAAATTTCATGGATTGGATCTTGAACATAATATGCACCTCATCTTTCTTAAATAAAAAATCCGTTTAATAATATATCACAGTTAGAGACGACTACACAAGAGTTTTCTGCTATTATTCACGGCCATTTTGCCCGTAAAATAAACATTTTCTTACTCCGCGCAGATATTATAGCGGTAGAATACGAGGGGTATCCTTTCCTTATCGGGATAGGACAGCATCATGCCTACAATGTCGTCCTGTTCTTCAAGCGGGATAAGCTCCAGACACTGGCAGTCACTTAACCGGCTCAGCTTTATCTCATAATTGCTCTTTGAATAGATTGACGCACTGTCCAGATTAAGCCGGGCAAGCTCTTCATCAGTGCATTCCACGCTTATGCCGTCTCCAACAGCCCCGCTGCTGTTTACATTGATCACATTGATAAATGTCTGCAGGCTGTCATCAAAACAAGATATACGCAGATCACTCCCATAGCCGGAAAACATAAGATATCCTGCGACCTGCCCGTCGTTGTCATATGCCAGCCAGCCGCCGTTTAACATATTATAGAACTGTATATTATTCTGAGGATTGAGTCCGCAGCCCATGGCGTCACGGTCATAACCAATGATCTTGCGGCTTGCGGGGGTGCCGTCATCTTTTTCGTCATGGCGCCAGTTATCCTGGCCAAACCAGTACTCCGATTCAAAGCCGTCGCGGGATGCTGCCAGATGCATATCGGGCGACCACGCCAGATTTACTCTTATCGCAAAGCTCTCTCCCTTATTCAGCGTAGTGGAATAAATCCTCTCACCCGGAAGGAATACGCCTGACCATACCAGTTCTTCTTCTGTGTCGCTTGCGTCAGCCGTGTGGTCTATGACTACCAGGGTATTATCTTCTTTTGCCGTAATATTCGCCCAGTACCAGACGGGTTCATCCCCGGGGTGTCCCGTAACATAGATCATTTCGTTCAGGGAAGCATTCGTATCATCCGGATAAAAATCAATATCCAGTAATTCAGACTGGGTAGGTTCGTCATAGGGCATGTTGGAGATGAAATTCCATTTTCCGCCATCATCCGTAACACGGGCGGTCATTTCAAAATCCCTGTCCTCAGCATAATATGTATCATAGATACGATAGAAAAGATGCCAGGTATCACCTTCTTTATATCCGTCGGTAACATTAACAGGTATATAATTGGTGTCTCCGTGTTCATGGACATATATGATATCATCGCCATCAAAGATATACTGCCAGCCCAACTCACGAAGCGCAGTAATGTAATCCGTGCCGGTGGTTGATAAGCAATAATCTTCCAGATCTTTATGATATACGGCTGTTAAGCCGGTATATAATTCACGCCCGCCAAGATATTTTTCCAATTGTTTTTCGGTAAGTTCTTTGGATATGCCGGCGCCGTCATAGCAGACATTTCCCCAGTCGATCATCTCCGGGCAGCAATAACTGCAGGTAAAAAATCCGTTATATTTTATCGCGGTATCGCTGTTGATCTGCTTGATCTCTTCACTTGTAAGAGGTATATTTTCATCCTCTGCGGGTCCTTCGGGCGCAGGCGTGGGCTCTTCTGCAGGCTTAGTGGGCACAGCAGTCGGATCAGCCTCTTCTTCCCTGTCATCAGGCATCAGGCCGCGGCTTTCCGGCTTTGCTTCACAGGCCGAAAAAGCCAGCGCAGAAGCTATCGAGAACGCAGCAATGACAGCGCGTGATATCTTATGCATTTTCATCCGTTTATTCTCCTTAACATCTTATATCCATACCGGCATAAGGACTTTCCTGCGCCATATGCGCTTTGCCGATCCATGCCTGAACGGTAACGGATCATAGCTGCTATTCACGGCCCACTGGCCATGATAGCAACGGATCATATACTCTTGTCCGTTTATCTGTGACGTGAACCGCCGCGTTTTTTCTTAACAGAATAACCAAACTTTCCCAAAAGCTTCCCCAGCGTATAATACTCGCCATGCGAATAGCTTATGAGCCCTGCTGCCGACAGATCAAACCTGTTTTTTTCGTCCAGATAGGCGTTCA
>CADAHD010000274.1 GCA_902787595.1 uncultured Lachnospiraceae bacterium | reverse complement strand
CATTTCAAAACCGGACTCATAACCGCCGTGACAGTATTCTATAGCCTGCTCCAGCTTAGCCCCCGCAAATGTCTCCGGCATTTCTATGCTCTTCTGCGAAGGAAATATCAGCCTGTTCACCTCGGGATTACTTTCAAGGTAAAGCTCCAGCATGCTGAGGGAATGAAAATCCGTGCGGTATACCCTGTAGGTTTTTTCAAGATTTACCTCATAGATCCTTCCGATGCTCATACCCTTTTCCTTATTTTCCCGACAAGATCGGCAAACAGTACATACAGATCATACGCCCCGGATTTATTATTCATCCTCTTGGCTATGGCGCTCTTCAAAAAGCCCAGATATTCAGCTTCTTTTGTCTGGACAAATTCATAATTCATGATCTTTTCCTTCGTAAAGCTGCCGTTTTCCAGATACTGCTTTATCCTGAATGCATCGCGGGTAGTAAAGATACCCTGCGCCGGAATTCCGCTCGACTGTTCCCATTCATCCGTTGCAGCACGGAAAGCGCAGCCGAATTCAAACCAGTCGGGATAAGCGCTCAGTATCGCTTTCTCCACGCGGTTATCATATCCCATATAGATCGGTATCATACGCTGCTGTACCGATTCCTCGATCTTCTCACGCGTGCTGTAGTTGATATCTGCTCCGTTTCCGTCGGTATTTCCGGCAGCGATCACCCTGAAGTTGGCATGACGCATCACCTTCTCACCGCCCGGAAAATGATAGTAGGAATCAGTCTGATTGGACAGGAAGGAATTAAGCTTGACCGTAGCCTTGCTGTTGCCGTTATCAAGCTCGTCGCAAAAGGCTATGCCGCCGTATTTATAAAGCCTGTAGAAATTCGATTCGTTATAATCTCCCGTAGCCGTAACATATCCCAGGATATCATATTCTTCATTTATATATCCTATATCAGTGCAATCCAGTCCCAGCAGCTCTCCCACCTGCTTAACCATATAAGTCTTTCCGCAGCCTGAAGGTCCTATGAGATAAGGATTGACATTTTCCATTACCGCAACGAGCACATCATCAAACATCTGATGAAAAAGCTCTCCGTTATTCATGCGCCTTTCTTTTTCCTTCATTACCAGCGCATATCTTTGCTTAAACGGGATATTCCTGTCCAGTAACGGACTAACCACAGGAACGGCTGCCGCTTCTTTCCGCTCTTTGTGGACCACCTGAACATTGGGTGTCTGTATCTTTTTAGTTTCCTCCACCTCTGCTGTCTGCACAGTGCGAGCAGTTCTTTCTTTGGCCAGTGATGCAATATCCACATCCTTAAGCGTCGAAAGCTTTTCGAGGAGCTTGATCATATCTTCATCCCTGCGGCTCTTAGCCAGCAGTTCCGTTAACGCCCCGTCGTTAGAAGCCACATTCTCCACGCTCTCTATGATCCTGTCTGCCTCTCTCTTTAACCCCTGCATCTCTGCCGCCGCGCTTGCGGTAATGGTTTTTGCCACAGACTTGTATTTATTGATCTCCGACTCGGCATCCGAAAATACCTGTTTTAAGAATATCTCCTTATCCATGAAGATCGCCCTTTTCTGGGATTCTTCATATTCCTTCATGACCTCGGCCATATCGGCTTTGGCATTCTGCGTCTTTGTATTAAGAAATGCTTCCGTCAGCTTGCGCGCTTCTTCCGCTCTGCCTTCCACTTCATCAGCCACCTGTTCCAGCTGCCTGCTTTTCTTTTCGATAAGGTCCAGCAGGTCTTTGCCGCAATCTATTATGGCAGCAGCCTTGCTGACATTCTTCTCCACGCTTGCCAGTCTTACCGGATCAATGTCATAAAGCCCGCTGCCACGCCTCACTCTAAGCAGTTCTTCCTCTATAATGGCATCGGCGGATATCATGGATCCGGCAGAAAGCCTCTCCGCCACCCTTACCAGATGCACCATGTAACCTTTATCGTCGATCAGATATTCCCTTACTTCCAGTCCATAGGCCTTTATCCGGCTAAAAACATCGTGGGCATATTTCTTTCCCATGATGAGCTTTGCCAGAACGATATAATTGCTCTTATCCGAAAAGGAAGCAAACAGTGAAGGATCATAAAAGCCCTGAAACAGTATGCTGTTTCCCAATACAAGTTCCCTGTATACTGCGATCTTCTCCTCCAGACCGGGGGTATCCTCCCCCAGCCCGAAAAGCTCATCATAAAGCCCCTCTGCTTTCTGAAGAAGCGGCTCATAGGTATCTGTTTTTTTGCTGCTGCCCTTTATGCATTCCACTACATCCAGATAAAGCTCCAGCGGTTTGATCACCGGTTGATAGTTCCCGGCCTTTACACGTTCAAGCCTTCCCAGGAAAAGATCAAATTTTTCCGAACGCGAACCGCCCTTCAGCTCCTTTATGATCCTTGCCAGTCTCTTCATAGGCGTTTCTTTATTGTTTCCGGCATTTATCTCGGCCATTCATCTTCCTCCTATTCCGAAAAGATCTCCTATGCGCCATACACCCTGCCGGCAAAACAGACAGAATAATCTGCCTGAGCCGGATAAGGCATTTCAAGCATGTGCGCCTCGGCATAATTCTCCTGTTCGTAAAGCATAAAAGAATGTCTGCCGAACAGTATCTTCGGCTCTTCATCCCCCGTCGCCTTCCTGAATACCGAAGCCCTGCTGATATGCCGTTCATTCTTCTCCGCATACAGTATGCGGTATTCATCATCTCCGTCAACCGCAGTAAATATCACATTTCCCCACGGCAGTTCAAAAGCTTTCCATGTCAGCTCTTTTCCCGCTGCCAGCTGCGCTGCTCGCTGCGTCGGACGCATACCGGGCTTTTCCTCACAGATGATCTTATTCGCTGCAGCCACTCCCGAGCCTTCTTTAATCAAATAGTTTATGCTTACTCCAAAGCAGTCTAAGTCTATGATCATTTCCCCTCTGTAATAATATGCATCTTCGATAAAAGAGAGTAATATGCGTTCTTTTTCAAAAAACAGCTCCGCTTTCAGCTTATCACCTTTTTTTAATACATTGCAGATGCTCACTTCATAACTGTCATCACTTCCGATGATCATCCGGTAAGGAAAATGAAGCCGCTCATCACGACAGGCCGCAGTCAGAACTCCCTGTCCGAACCAGTCCCTGTACAGATCATAAAAAGAAATGCTGTCACCGCGTTCGGCATACAGTTTTCCGATCACAAACTTTATGACCGGCAATATATAGATATGTGCAAAAGCCTTTGGTAAAAAGAGAGGAGAATCCGTCTCCTTATAGCCTGCAAGGCGCTCTTTAAGCTCACACCCCACAGGCTGATTTACAAGATCAAGAATGCGGCGGGTTTCCCCGTCCGCCACTATGCGCCCTCCGGCAGCCTCTGCTGCGTATTGCGCTGCTATCCGTTCCAGCAGCTGCGGATAATAGTCATCCGCGCTGCATAGATTGATCACCTTATCCTCATAATAAGCCATGACGCCTCTTAAGGCATCACTCCCGTCAAACAGCTTATAGCAGTTGACCATTTTGAGATTTTTGATCCCGGCGATCTGATAAGCTGTTTCCCTGCTTTGCTGTGTCATAGATCAGACTCCGACCAGACTGTCAACATTGTTCTTATCAACCACATTAGCCCTGCACTTCATGTTATCCGAAGGCAGCGGCTTTCCGGTAACTATCGAATTGAACATCCATACAATGGGATCATGTCCCTGCCCGAAGGAATCCTGGTCACCGCCGGCCAGGGCGCGGGCTCGGACCCCGAGAT
>CADAHD010000273.1 GCA_902787595.1 uncultured Lachnospiraceae bacterium | reverse complement strand
ATGCTCATTTTCTCCTTTCGATATACAAACATTCTTCACTCTACGATATGAAAGCCCGCTTACCAGGCCTTCAGGATGCCGGTAGCGAGCCCAAAGTCAATAGCTTCTTCTGCAGTAAGGAAGCAGTCCTCCTTCGTCTTTTCCAGCACTTCATCAAGGCTGCGCCTGCAGCGCTCTGCGATGATGCCGCCGGTAACGGCTCTTGTCTCCATAAGCTTTGCTGCTTCCTTTTCCAGTTCCAGAGCCTTTTTGCTCCCGGAAAGCCCGGAGATCAGCGGGTCATGTATCATGATCTTCGTATGAGGCAGCATCTCACGCTTTTCTCCGGCCAGAAAAAGTATAGCGCCCATGCTTGCCGCCGTGCCGATACATACCGTACGTACCGGGCTCTTCAGCATGCGGATGGTGTCGTAGACAGCCAGACCGCTCACCACTTCTCCTCCGGGAGTATTGATACACAAGGTGATCTCCTTACCCGGGGCAGTTTTATCCAGATAGAGCAGATACTCTATCATGCGGTTGGAAGACTCTGCATTCACCTCTTCCGTAAAGAAGAGGATCCTCTTTTTCAAGAGACTGCTTTCGGGTGTGTAACTGTCGATACCTCTTGATGATTCATGTAAGATCATTGCGTTCATCTGTTTGTCCTCCTTTATGATATATGCACACTGTTGTGCGTTAAGCTTACGCAAAAGCTATAGACTCCGTCGGTAAAGGTAAAACTGTGTGTGCCGTCTGCATTGTTACGGATCTTAACTTCCGCGCGGCAGATATCCATTGCCGGAAAACATACCTTACCGGCCACATACTTACCGACCAGGAGCCCTATCTTTTTATCCAGCTCTTTTTTTCCTTTTTCTGAAAGCTCGGCATGATAGAGCTTAAGCCTGTCTAAGGTCATAGAGGCGCAGCTGACCTTTGCAAAAAGTTTTGATACGGCCTGATACAAAGTGTATTCAGCCTGATACAGAGATGTATTGGGATTTGTATACCTGTAATTGTACATAAGGGATTTCCTCCTTACTTGTTTAGATGGTTTACAGTTCCTCATTCAGTTGTCAAAGAACGGCTGCGCAAAAGGCGCATGCTCCCCGTGATCTTCATAAGAGAAATGAAGACCTTAAGGGTCACAACAGCTCCTGCGGGCGGTCCGGCAACGAAAAAAGGCCGGACTTCCCCCCTGGAACTATTCACCATTCTTTGTTAAATTGTGGGTATTCTTAAAATCCTAGATGAGCTTACGCTCTTAATTGTATGATGGGCCTGATGCCCTAAATAAATTATGCGGGCTTTCGCCACTTTTTAGAAAATCGTCGGCTCTTTCAGCCATGCTTAGATAATTTCGGCATACTGCCTTTAAAACTTAACACACCGGATCTATTTTTTCGGGTGCTGATTATAATAGCACCTCTGCAACCGGCTGTCAAGCGCATCTTTTCTTTTCCGGTAAAAAATTTTTTCAAAAAACATATTGACATCCTACGACAGTCGTAGTACGATTAGCATACTA
The DNA here is from genome assembly GCA_902787595.1 of uncultured Lachnospiraceae bacterium. The sequence continues at coordinate 2,224 of CADAHD010000273.1, read as the reverse complement.
CGACAGACATAGCAACGGCTGACATAGTAACGACTATCGTAGGAACGGCTGTCGGAGTAACATTGAAAACAAAAATACACAGAAGGGAGTATAAGGATGGCAGAGATAAATGCCGGGATCAGCAGCGATGTGATCCGCGGATACAACGACACGATGATCCTGTACATCTTAAAACAGGAACCCTCCTATGGCTATGAGATATCCAAGCGGATACGCAGCATTTCGGAGGATAAGTACATCATAAAAGAAACAACCCTGTATTCCGCCTTCTCACGCATGGAAAAAAACGGCTATATTGAATCCTACGAATCGGCCGGCGATGGGAGCGGAAAGAAGCGGACCTACTACAGGATAAGTGATGCGGGTCTTAAGTATTACAGGGAAAAATGTAACGAATGGGAACTTACCAAGGACGTGGTACAAAGGTTTATCGATGGCAGTTCTTATTTGATCATGAAGGGAGATAAAAATGGAAACGATTAAAAACTATCTGGAAGCCATGTTTGCAAACATGCCCCGCACGGCAGATGTGGAAAAGGCAAAGGCTGAACTCCTTCAGATGATGGAGGATAAATACAATGAGCTGATAGATGAAGGCAAGACCGAAAATGAAGCGGTAGGTACCGTCATCTCCGAGTTCGGAAACCTTGATGAACTGGCAGAAGCTCTTGGCCTTGAAAAGGAAGTAAAGCAGGAGCATGAAGAAAGCGAAGCCAATCCCCGCAGAGCATTAAATCTTGAAGAGATAAGGGATTACCTGCAGTATTCATCGGTACGTGCACTTTGCATCGCACTTGGCGTTGCACTTTGCATCATGAGCGTGACAGGCCCGATATTATTAAGCGGTATCCATCTTGAGGGAGTAGGTGTACTGATAATGTTCCTTCTGATCGCCGGCGGCGTACTGCTATTTGTATTCTCCGGCATCACTTCACATAAGTGGTCATATATAACGAAGGGCGGTTGTTTCCTTGATTATGCAGGATCCAATTATACGATGGAAGAGAAGGCCCGCTTCCGCAGATCCTTTGCATCAAGACTTACACTGGGTATCATCCTCTGCGCGATCTGCTGGCTGCCTCTTGTATTAGCTGAAGCGATGAGCTCACTTGCCGGACTTGGCGAACTGTTCATGATAACGGTACTCTTCGGAATGGTAGCCTGCGGCGTCTTCCTTATAATACACAGCGCAATGATAATGGGAAGCTTAAACGATCTGCTCAAGATAAACGACGGTAAGACAATGAGCAGCAAATATACCGAAGCAGAAGTACCTCATTATAAAGATGCCAAGGCAGAAGGCGTAATGAGCATATACTGGCCCACAGTCCGCAGCATCTACCTGATCTGGAGCTTCTTGACCTTCCAGTGGTGGAAGACCTGGATCATCTGGCCTATAGCAGCTATTGCTTACTCAATAATAAAGAGCCTGTTCAGATCAGATTATCCCGGATCATCCGCAAACAATAATAATCAGGTATAAGGGAGGAAAAGAAAATGTGGAGACATAAATATCTCAGAGTTTTAAATACGATAACAGTACTTTGCATAGTTGTGGGACTTATGGTCAATGTAATGAAATTTACAGCATTCGGAATATTCAGTTTCATGAAAAGCAGCAGCGGACCTGTAAAAGAAGCAGAAGGTGATGGCCAGATCGGTCGGTTCAACTCTGTAGAAGCTAAGCTTTCTTTCGGAACTGTGAAAGTTGAATACGGAGATGATTACGGCTACTACTACAAAAATTTCACCACAGAAACAGAACCTGAGTTCAAGATCAAAAACGATAAACTGGTCATAAGCCAGAAGAACAATATAAATTTTAATCTTTTTAAAGATAAAGTAGTCGACGGTACCGTAACCATAACTATACCCAGGGATGCAGTGATAGATATGGATATATCTCTTAACATGGGTTCCTTTAATCTGACAGATATCAACCTGGGAAACCTGAGCGTAGATGCTGATATGGGATCGATAACTCTTAATAACTGCGAGATGAAAAATATAGGCATTCAGGCGGATATGGGTGGCATCACATTTACGGATTGCAGATTTAATAATGGTGATCTTGATGCAAACATGGGCGGTATCACATTAACCGCTTGTAATTTCAGCTCAGCTTCCTGCGATGCTGATATGGGAAGCATAGAAGTGAGCGGAACTTATGATTCTCTTACCGCTGATTGCGATATGGGTTCCATCAGAGCAGATAACACAAATA
>CADAHD010000272.1 GCA_902787595.1 uncultured Lachnospiraceae bacterium | reverse complement strand
CTTCCGCCACAAAGTAAATGCGTTCCTCCATCTCAAGACATTTTTCAAAGTCTTCCTTAAGCCAGGGTCTTGAGAAGGCTGCCGCTTCCAGCGCGGCTACGGCATCCAGATCAGCCTTACGCATCCTGCGATATATCAAAGCCATCACTTATCTCCGCGCGCCAGGCGTTCTTCGCGTTCGCGTTCTGCCTGACTGCGCCTTAAATAATCAGGCGCGAAATCCTCTGCCGCTATGGTTTCCATGCCTTCAGCCAGCATATCCGCCGCCCTCTGCGCCACGCATGCAGCGCTCTGGTAACGCAAATGCGCCGGAGCGATCATGCAGCGATCACCAAGCGCAGCCCTGAGCCTGTCGGCATGCACATCTACACCATCGCCCAAAAAGATTACATCACCCTCTGTTTCCGCCAGCCTGTCAAGCTGTTCATCCAGCGCGAGGGCCTCTCCTTTAAACAGCTGTTTAAACGCTCCCTTTTCAAAGCTGTAGATACCGCTGTAAACCTGGCCTCTGCGCGCATCCATTACAGGACATATAAGGGCGCTGCTGCCCCAGAAACGGTAAGCCAGTCCTTCAAGCGTAGGCACCGGCATCATCCTGCAGCCCAGTGCAAAGGCCATGCCTTTAGCCGCAGCCGCGCCTATTCGCAGCCCCGTAAAAGAGCCCGGCCCCGACGCCACCGCTATGATATCCGTTTTATCAAGTTCATATTCCGTCCGCGACTTAAGCTCTTCCAGCATGGGCATGAGTGTCTGCGAATGGGTAAGTTTGTGATCTATGCTGTATTCCCCGGTTATGCGCCCGTTACTTATAACTGCCAGCGATGCCACGCCTCCGGACGAATCCAGTGCCAGTATATTCATGATTCCACCCTTATAATGCGGTGATCAAAATCTCCGCTCTTATCCTTTTCGATAATTATCCTTATGCAGCCTTCGGGAAGAAGCTCTTCGATCAGCTCCGACCATTCTATAAGGCATACTCCGTCGCCGAAAAGATATTCATCCAGTCCCACTTCCTGCATTTCTTCAGGATCCTCTATACGGTAAACATCAAAATGATAAAGCGGCAGTCTGCCACCCTCATATACCTGAAGAAGCGTAAAAGTAGGAGAACTCACCGGTCCTTCTATCCCCAGGCCTCTTGCAAAGCCCTGGGAAAAAACAGTTTTTCCGGCGCCCATCTCCGCCCTGAAAGCATAGATCATCCCGGGTCTTGCCTCTTTGGCAAGCGCCTCCGCTATGCTCCTGGTCTCCTCTGCGCTTTTGCTTTCAAATACTCTCTCGCTCAATATCTTATCTTTATCCTCTTAGGTTCCATATGTCTCGCTATCACGCCTATAAGCGCCGATGCGCCTCCGGGGATCTGCTCTCTCGGAAAGATAGACGCATTGTTTTTCCCGGTATATATTATGATGCTCTTTTTAGTGGAGACAGCCTTTCTGCAGCCGTCCCATTCAACGCTGCTCCTTGCATCATCCTGACTGACACTAAAGCCTTTTTCCGTAAATCTGTACTTAAGCGGCCGCTTATAAGCCGGATTTGTAAGCATCACCATCTTTGAACGTTTAAACAGTGTAAGCGGCAGATATACCAGCACTATCACACCCATTATAAGATACAGCCATCCGCCGTAGCAAAAGAACATAATGATGCCGAATGCTCCAAAGCAGCTGCCGATAAGCCCCACTGCCGACGAATAGCTGTGGCGCAGCAGATAATCATAAAGCACGCCCGATGACATCATAACTTCAAATTCAAGTTCAGCTTCGCCTTCTTCGGCTTCTTCTGCAGGCTCAGCGCCCGTATCCTCTGAAGCCGCTCCCGGCTCTTCTTCCATGCCTTCCGTGCTCTCCGGGAGTGTCTCCTGCACACTGTCTTTCTGCTCGTTTGTCTCGTCCGTTTTTTCTATTTCTTCCGCCATAAACCGTATATTATCTCCGCAATCCCGGTTACGGATAAAACAAGCTGTTCAATACCGCCCCGGATAATATGTATAATTTTGACAATAAAAAAACTGCCGGAACATAGTTCTGACAGTTATCATAACAGAAAACAGCAAAAAAATCAATTAATACAAACTCTCTTCACACTTTACATAATTATTTTTCCGGTAACCCGGAGAGCGTCGTCTTTACTGATCTGCGCTCTTTGCCTCGGAAGTTTTAACGCGCTCGGGCGCACTCTTGAATATCGGGCTGAGGCGCTTATATACAGCCAGGCAGACCACCGAATCAGCAGCTCCCTTTATCAGGTTAAGGGGCGCCACGCAGGCTACAACAAAGCTCACAAGTCCGCCGCCTGCAAATTTGTTCACTTCCGCTCCCATTGCCAGTATAGCCTCTATAGGCATACCATAAAGCGCTGCAAATGCAGGAAGCAGATATAATGCGTTAAATGCGGTACCGAACACGGTCATTATCAGGGTTCCGCTGACGAGCGCCGCTACCGCAGTACCCTTGGTCTTCTTAAACGAATAGATGATGCTGGCGGGCAGTACCAGGCTGCAGCCCACAGCAAAATTAGCGAACTCGCCTACAAACGCTGTGCTGGTATTCTTGAGCACAAGCTTGATCATTACTTTAAGGAACTCCATTACAACCGCCGCTGCCGGTCCGTAAGCAAAGCCTCCTATCAGAACAGGCAGTTCGGAAAAATCCAGCTTGTAGAAAGGCGGCGCAAAGGGCATGGGGATCTCAAAAAGCATGATCACGCCGGAGAGTGCCGAAAACATCCCGCACATTACCAGTTTGCGCGTCATGAACACACGGCCGGTCTCACCGTTCTTTTTCCTTGTGATCTGCTCAAAGATCACTGCCAGCACAAAGAGGCCTGCTATGATCGCAAGGATCCCGCCCACATAGCCTGCGTTTTCTGACACATTCTGCAACAAAGTTTTTTCTTCCATACTTTTTTCCTCCAAAAAGTGATTTTTATTGTGATCACATCGAAAAAGCCCCGGGCAAATGCCACGGGGCGAGAAAACAGAAAAAAAGCTGTTCCTTCTCTCATCCGGACTTAAAGCCTGCGCTTAATACCGTCGGCTCCGGGATCACACCGGATCGGCCGCTTAAACTGCGGTTCGCGGGCTAAGGGCTTATGCCCCATTACCGCCGGTGGGGAATCTCACCCCGCCCCGAAAGATCACGTGAAGATAATATATCATGTATGCCTGCCTGTCAAGCAGAAGCTTATAAATATGTCTTATCTACAATCCCATAGGATCTGTTGTCCAGATACTCATATCGCATTTGCCGTTCACACCGGGCACACTGCCGCTGTCAGTATACTGCCAGCATTTGAACTCGTAAGGAAAATACAGATACTCGGAATAAAAAGCATACCACAAGGGCAGGTCTCCGATCCTGGACTGGTCCAGGTAATGGAAGTAGACCAGAAGCCCTGTATACAGCATGGGCTTGTAGCCCGCCTGTCTTACTTCGTCAACAAACGCCAGTGTCACATCCGTACGGGTCTTCATATCCAGCGCATCCGCACGGGCTTCGTCATAATTGATATGTTCTACATCAATGACTATAGGCAGATCGGGCGTATAACCGTTCAGATGGTTTATGCAGACGCGCGCTTCCTCCCTGGCCTCGGCTTCGTTAACAGCCTCAGAGAAGAAATAGACGCCGAACTTGATGCCTGCTGCCGCAGCGCCTCTGATATTATCATCTACATATTTATCTTCTACAAGTTTGCCGCTGCCATAGCCGCGGTAACCGGCGCGTATCATCGCATACTTTATTCCGGATGCAGCT
>CADAHD010000271.1 GCA_902787595.1 uncultured Lachnospiraceae bacterium | reverse complement strand
CTTTGTCATTTTGATTTCCTCCTTTGTTGATCCCCGGCTGTTTATGCCCGGGATGACACGGGCTATGCCCTGTTTATCGTTAGCTGATATATCGGCCGTCGTTATATCGTAGCCATAATATATCACCTTCCGATATATCGTGTCAAGTAATATTTTAAAAATATTTTTCAGGAGGATCAGCGTAATTACCATTCACGGCTTGGCGGCCGTGACAGTAACTCAGCGTCTTCGCCATGTTGCGGGGCTTATCAGCACAAGAAGGGGGAATAGTTCGAGACGTCCTGCAAGCATATCAAACATGAGCACATACTTCGCAAGACCTGAAAAATGAGCAAAATTACAGGTCGGTCCTACGAGTGAAAAACCGGGACCTATATTTCCGAGCGCCGAAGCCACTGCAGTGAAATTGGTGGTATGATCGTAACCGTCAAGCGCAACGAGCAGCATTGAGATAACAAATATGAGCGCATAGGTGATCAGGAATATATTTGCCGAACGCAGCACAGCATGAGGCAGCGCCTTGCCCTCTACTTTCAACACCTTTACGCTTCTGGGATGGCAGAGCTGAGAAAGCTCCTTCCCGACAGTCTTTAAATAAATCAGAATACGGGATATCTTTATTCCGCCGCAGGTAGAACCCGCGCAGCCGCCGATAAGCATAAGAAGTATCAGTATCTCCCTGCAGAGCGAAGGCCAAAGGTCAAAATCCGCGGAGGAGAAACCGGCCGTAGTCATGATAGAGCCCACCTGGAAAAACGCCTGGCGGAAGCCCTCTTCCGCTCCCTGCCCGAAACCGAATATCAGGTTCAGACTGATGGCCGCGGTAGCTATCCAGAAAATGGCCGTATAAAGTCTGATCTCTTCCGAGCAGAATGCATCCTTAAAGCGCCTGCTCCAGAGATTGAAAAAGAAGTTATAATTGAAACCTGCAAAGAACAAAAATATCGCCACAACATACTGGACAGAAGGACTGTAAGCGGCAAGAGAAGTATTACGCACGCCGAAACCTCCGGTACTGGTGGTGGTAAATGCCGTACAGATACTGTCAAATACGGGGCAGCCCGCAATGACCAGCGCCACTATCTCAAGACCGGTGAGTATGAAATATATGATATACAGATAGTATGCTGTCTGCCTTACCTTGGGCACCAGCTTGGATACACTGGGGCCGGGGCTCTCCGCTTTCATAAGATAGAGATCCTGCCCGCCTGTGGAAGGAAGCAGCGCCAGCATGAAGACCAGTACGCCCATGCCTCCGATCAGCTGTATGAAGCAGCGCCAGAAATTCATGCAATGACTTAAGCGTTCCACCTCGGGGACTATGGATGCGCCGGTAGTCGTAAACCCGGAAATACATTCAAAAAGAGCATCTGTAAAAGAAGGTATTTCGCGGCTAAGATACATGGGGAAGCAGCCGGCAACAGAAAGTAAAAGCCAGCTGAGCGCCGTAACAACAAAGCCTTCCCTCGCATAGAAAGATTTGTTCTTGGGACGGCTGAAGCGGCAGACAAGGCTGCCCAACGCCAGAGTCACGGCTCCGCATGCTATAAAATAGATACCGCTGCGTTCATGATAGATTATGGATACAACAAAGGGACAGAGCATCATCGCTCCGATGATTTCCATGATCTTTCCCAGAAGATAGATTATCATTGCATAGTTCATTATAAATACCTACAAAGATCCTTTGCTCAGGATTAAACTAATATTCGGGAGGGATGCCTCCGCCGCGGCTGCGCTTTAAGCGCGGATATCATCCACATCTTTAAGTCCCAGCTCGGTGGTAACGATGATCACGTTATCGCCCGCGTGGATCTCGTCTTTACCGCCGGGAGTAATTATCTTACCCTTGCGCAGTATTGCGCAGACCAGAAGATTCTTTTTAAGCTTAAGTTCCATCAGCGGCTTATCAGTGATCTTCGAATCCGGTCTCACCTTGAATTCCAGCACTTCGACACGCTCTTTCAAGATGCGGTAAAGCGTCTCGATATTGCTTCCGTGAGTATTCTCCAGCGCCCTTGCATACTGCAGTATGGTTTTGGTGGTTATAGCCTTGGGGCTCACGACCACGCCTATCGGCAGATCCTGAAGTACCTCATCAAAGGATATGGTATTCAGCTTGGTGATAGTCTTGGTATTTCCCTTGCTAACCTTATTGCAGAACATGGAAAGCACCAGGTTCTCTTCATCCATATTCGTCAGGGCTACCATCGCATCCTTTTCCGTAACGCCTTCTTCCATCAGTATCTGTCTGTCGGCCGCATTGCCCTCTATTATCATAGCATTGGGCAGCATCTCGGAGAGATATTCGCATCTTGCATGATCCTGCTCGATGATCTTTACATCTACGGCCAGATTCAGCAGCTGTTTTGCGAGATAATACGCCGTGGTGCCGCCTCCGGCTATCATCACGGAATGTATGGGCTTGGTCTTTATCCCCAGTTTCTGGCAAAGCCCGCCTATCTGCGCAGGCTGAAGGATAACATACATATTATCACCCGATAACAGTTTGGTACGGCCATTGGGGATTATCACATCTCCGTCACGCTCTATGGTAGTGATCAGGGTGTCCTTACTGATCTTATTTGCAAAGTCGACAATGGTCATGCCGTCAACCGGCGAATCCTTGGGTATGGGCAGACGCACCAGATCTATATGTCCTCTGGCAAAGGTAGTTATATCCAATGCTCCGGGCACTTCCAAAAACTTGGCTATGCTCATGGCGCAGTCAAGCTGGGGATTTATGGTCATCGACAGTCCCAGTTCATCCTGCAGATACTGCACTTCCTCGTTGTATATGGGATTCTGTACGCGGGCTATGGCATGTTTGATGCCGCTGCGGCGCGCTATCAGACAGCATAAGAGGTTGACCTCATCCTGTCCCGTAACCGCTATCATCATGTCGCAGTTACGCACTCCGGCTTCCTGCTGTGTTCTGAATGATGTGCCGTTGCCTTCCACCGCCTGTACATCCAGTACCGATACCATCCGCTCCAGCTTATCGGCCTTCATATCAATAACGGTTATATCGTGTTTCTCTTCCGAAAGCTGCTTAGCCAGGGCGTACCCCACACGGCCGCAGCCTACGATGATTATCTTCATAAAAAGCTCCTACATTATTACAAACTTTCCGGATCCTATCATATACGCCGCCAGCACCAGGTGAACTCCCAGTATAAGCGGAAATCCGTAACGAAAATACCACTTTTTTGTCTTATGCCTGAAGATGTACATCCCCAGAAATGCCCCAAGACTGCCTCCCATCAGGCTTATAATAAAAAGGTGTGCCTCGGGTATGCGCCAGCCGTGGTTGGCCGCCTTCCATTTATCTATGCCCATCATCGCCAGCGCCAGAATGTTAACCGCAAGGAGGTATATCAGTATTATCTTTATGACATCCATATTTCATGTCCAATCTTTCAGCGACTCTGCAATACAAAAATATAAGGGCAGGGTATTCCCCCGCCCCTTAATACTTATTTATCAGTCCTTGTTAAGATGCTTCATGCCGCGAACCTTGCTGGCAAGTCCGAAGAGGTTGATAAAGCCCTCTGCATCGTGGTGATTATAAAGATCACCTGTGGTGAAGGAAGCGATGCTCTCGTTATACAGTGAGTAAGGAGAGGTCTCGCCTGCCTTGATGATGTTGCCCTTGTAGAGCTTGAACTTCACCTCACCGGTAACATACTGCTGGGTGCTCTCGATGAAAGCCTGTACAGCCTCGCGAAGAGGTGTGAACCACTTTCCTTCGTATACTATCTGTGCAAAG
>CADAHD010000270.1 GCA_902787595.1 uncultured Lachnospiraceae bacterium | reverse complement strand
ATATCTGCAACGAAAGTAGCACAGTTTCTTTTATAATAACCATAGCCTCCATCAGCATAGCTTTCCGAAGCCCGTATGATCCTGTTTATGTCCCCAGGCTTTACCGTGTATTTTCGGGCGACATCATAAACATGCTTGTTATCATCCCTAAGCCTTCCGGCACATACTGCGCCGGCTGCCATCATAATAGAGTTGGCCTTACAATTCATACCGGCCCCCGGATAAAACCCCATCGTAAGCTTATATCTTTCTTTTTTGCCTGTAAGCTTATTAAACCGGCTATAGGATAAGCCTATCATAGCGTGCCCAATATGCTCGACAGTGGTAAGTCTTGACCCTCGTATGGATTGACTGGTCATGACCGTGATCTGCGGCGGTTCTTCCGGATCCCCTGCGCTGAGCCTTTCCCAGACAAGAGGAGCCCTTCGTATGTCAAAGAGTATATCCTTTTCGTCATCGCTGTCTGTTATCCTCTCATCGGCATACCTTTCATCTTTTGTCCCCGGAACAATACCGTGTATCCTCTTTTTCTGCGCAGTTGCCAGCCTTTCTTTCTCCTTAAGCTGTTGGGGTGCACCGATAAGTGTTCCAATAATGGCGCCTATTGTACCGGCTGTTGCGCCGAACATCCAACGGACGCCTACCAGACCTATGTTTTTCAGTTTCCCGAAAATTCCCATTCGTGAATCCGGCCTTTCCATGGGAATGAATGAACGCCCCTGGATCATGCGCATGGAATTATCGATTTTCTGCCTTTCCACACGCGCTGTTTCCTTTTTCTTTGATACCGGTATTCTTTTCCGCTGCTCTTTTAATTCCGTGAGATTCTGCGCAAAGGCATCCCGCAGTTCCAAAATCTCCGAATTAAGACGCTCCTCTCTCTCTGAAAGATCTATGTTATGCTTTTTAAGATAAGCTTCTATAGCCTTTTCAGCCTTGCTGCCTCTGGTTATGACATCGCTCAGCCTGGTTTCTTCCCATCTTTTCTTTTTCAGAAGAAGTGTGTCCACATATTGTTTAAATTCCTCCGGGACCGGCTTCTTTACCCTGCTCCCGCTAATGCTTTTTCCCTGTTTCATCGAATTAAGGGCATTGTCGCTCTTCGCTGTCATGGCCTTTTCCAGATCCGACTGCTGTAAGAGCGCATAATATGGAGAAGACATGATCGAAAGCCGCTCAGCATAGTCCTGTTCTATCAGCTTATACATCTTTATACGGACCTTCAGCTCATCTATGGTTTTCTTTGAAAAATCCAGAGGCGCGTTACAATCGCGTCCTATACGTTCCAGTTCATCCAGAAGTCTTCCCGCGTTTTTAGCCACCTGCAATTTACTGTAAAGCCTTAGAAAATGCTCTTTCCGGCCTTGTCCTTTTTCCTTTCTTTGTAAGAAATCGTCTGTCTTGCTGAAAACAAAATCATCCATGTTCCATGACAGGATATCCGAAAGAACGGTCTCGATCTGTCTGGCTTTAATATCCATATTCAGCTTACCGGAATCATCTGCCTTCATTCGTTTTAACATGGTAAGCATAGCATCATCCGTCAGATTGTTGGCTCTTCCATACCATAAAACGGTGTCCAGGCAGGCCGGATCATACGCCCGGTTTACGCCTTCATGAAGTTTAAGCTCATTGATCTTCTGTGCTAAAAAATCTCCTTTTTGCTTTTTCCATTTTTCAATATCCGACTTGTAAGCATGAGTTGTTTTAACTTCTTCTAATTTCTTTCTGAATGAATCACGTCTTTCTTTTGTAACGGAAGTTAAAGGTTTATCGGTAGTCAGACTATGAGCCAGTATGATCTCGTTATCGATCTCATCATAGGTCAGATACCTTCCGTCCAACAGCGTGGAAACACTATGGGCCGCAATGAGCTGATTCTCCTGCTGTCCTGCCCCTGTATTCAGCGGGTTATACCGTTGCCCGCTTTGCTGCAGGGATGTCTGCTCTACTCCTGTATGAAAAGTCTTATCCTTATTTACCTCAGTCTTATTCTTATAGATCGGCATATTCTTTCCCCTTAAGTATCTGACTAACTTTCTTCCCTTTTTGCTATATATACCGGTATGCCAAAACCTCTTGGAAGGAGCTTTTCCGAAAGCTTCAATGACGACTCATTATGACGGTCTAATAATATTTTTGTGTCCGGCGCATAGTTTTCTTCCATTTTGATGACAAACAGACGCATCATTCCCATAATAACAGCTCCGGCCTCTTTTTCCAGACTTATCATAAGCTGTAATGACAGCATACCCGAAGGCAGCATATGGAATAATAAAAAACCGGATACTTCATCCTCGCTGTCCAGATAACAGACGGAAACATTCGGTTCAAAGACAGGTACCGGAAGGTATTCAAGGTCATTGCATAATCCCCTTTTTCCGATCGATACACAGCGGCTGATCCCTTTTTTGAACTGTCTCACGGAGATATCACCAATGGGCTTTATCTGTTTAGGGATTTTCCTGCTATTCATAAACGGCATAGCCGAGAGTTCCGAGAGCGTTACTATTATCTTATCACTTTCGTTGATCCTGACATTAAAGCCTGCTTCCTTAAGGAGCTCTTTTTCTTTCTTACTCTTGAGGGCAGGTATTATTAATGTGGACTGTTTCACTTTTTCAAGATCGATCTGCTGTTTATATGCCGAAAACAATGATCCTGCAACAGAGGGCTCAAATACCTTAAACCATTCTATACTGCTTTCACATTCACCATCCGTGTATATATACTGCCATATAATACCCGCCAGGAAAAAATCTTCTTCAACTGCTATCAATCCCCGATAATTTTTTCTTCCTATGTTTTCCGCAATATCCTCACCGGCAAATATCGCGTAGCCGGCAATGTTTTCTTCAGTAAGTTTGAGTATCCTCATTTTTGTGCTTCTCCGTATTTATTGCTGATATCGGTGATCATTTCTCTAATAAGCTTTCCTGTCCTGACAGCGCGCGTCTTATCCGCCTCTATGGATATGCTGCCTCTTAACAGCGGCAATATAGTGGCCAGCGCATTCCAAAGCTTTTCTGCCATATCAAAAGCGTTATCTTCCGAAAGCTTTAACTGCGCCGAAAAGTTTTCTGCCACCACTTTGGAAGTGGTCAGTTCATATACCCTTTTTCTTATCAGATCAAGCGAATTATCGGGCCTTACTTTAGCAGACGCTGCCTGTTTTTCCCTGCATATCTTCTGAGCCTCCGCTATCTCGCTGCCTATCCTTTCTATATATGCGTCATTGGTATGGCGCAGCTCTTTAAGCAGCTTCGCTTCCTTCATTATCTCTATCCTGTTACGGCAGAATTCCTCCTGTATATGGTCTATGCGCTGTTCTTTTTCAAGAAGCTGCTGCGGATCCGTCAGCGCAGATATGCTTAAGAGTTCATTAAAGCATTTAAGCACACCGTCATAATCCCGCTTTCTGATGATGGCGGAAGCCAGCCTGTTAAGCTCTGCGATATCCCTTTGACTTACCAATCCGTAATTCAGGATCGAAACCGTATCATCCCACCAGATCTCAGCCATTCTTTTTCCTCTTCTTTATACTGTCAAATTCGGGGACCACGATCATATTCAGCAGATTGAGTTTTGAAAAGAATTCGCGCCCGTCATCATATATATTATATCCCCTTAGCCCCAGTTCCAGCGGAGAAGGGATAACTATGGTATTTTCTAAGCGCTTTCTCAACGTGGCCTCGTCATATACAGAATTACTATAATACTTCTCAAGACCTTCCTCTACATAGAAATATTTCTTTTTGTATTTTTCTATACA
>CADAHD010000269.1 GCA_902787595.1 uncultured Lachnospiraceae bacterium | reverse complement strand
GCATACCTTTTTACAATGTTATAGGAAATCATGAAACAGACAAGTGCTCATTAAGTGAAATATCAGACTTCTATTCATTGAATAATCCGTACTATTCTGCTAAGGTGATCATAGGTCTGGAATACGGAAGTATTCGTTAAGCCGGCGAAGTATCTTCCCGTGGTGCCACATGGGGAACCTTCTTTAGGACACTGCGATATTTCTCTTCACTGCCTCTTGCAGCACGGCTTTCAATATAATCGGCTGTTTCCATGGCAGTAAGCTTTTCTGTTACGGCAGAGGCGATGAACTGGTTTATAGATATATCATCTTCTTTTGCTAAGGTTTTTATAGCGTTATGAACTGAATTTGGAATTCTTACACTTCTTGCAGAGGTAATCAACAAAATCATTGATATGCTTTGGAAGTTCCCGGTTAGGATCTGTCCCGTACATAGCTGAACAGATCCAGCCGCGTTACGCCCAGTTCTTTTAGACGCCCGGCGCTTCTCTGCTGCGCTTCTCCGGTGTTGAAATCAGGGATCAGGGGAACACGGACCACAACCCGTTCGGGACCGGCTTTTTCAAGAAGGAAACGCAGATTATCTTCCATCAGTGCCTGATCGCCGCCGGTATATGCGTGATAAATTTCCGGATCCATATCCTTACAGTCTACGATGAACTCGTCGATAGTTTTCTCTGCAAGTTCAACCAATTGCCGCGGTACGGCCAGGCTGGTTTCGGCGCACAGCCGCCATGCATCGCCGCAGATATCGCGGAAGGGCGCAAAAAAAGCGGCCTGCAGTAATGATTCTCCGCCGCCGAAGGTAATCCCTCCTCCGGTAGCCCTGTAATACAGATCATCACCGCGGACACGCTCATACAGATCATTTGCGCTGACCGGTTCATATTCATTTCGTTTAAGTATATCCCGGTTGATGCACCATTGGCAGTGAAGGGGACATGATGCGCCTGCTACAAGGGTAGTCACGCCTCTTCCGTCGATACCCATGCGGTGACGGGAGATATTCAGCAGAGGAAACAGCACTTCCTGTTTATCCGGCATAGGCTTAATGTCCGGAGCAGGGCGTAAAATCACCCTCTGTTTCAGCTTCATCATCGGTGAACAGTTCTACAAAGCCCATATCTCCGGATTCAGCATTGCTGCTCCATGTAGCCGGATCGGAATCGACGATATGGTAGACATGTCCGGCCAGCAGGGTGATATCGGGGAAGATATCCCAGTTCGCGCATTCGACATCGTCTTCATCGCGTGCCGTTGCATCCCAGGTTCCAAGCAGATCCTGTCCGCCGTCTGTGATATCATAAATACGTATAACGCCGGGAACAGCGCCCAGTCCGCCGTTCCAATGGTGGGTAGTCAATGCGCAGAGCTTCACGTCTTTTGCAGGGGTATATACGGGACAATGCCTTGCGCCGCTTATGACGGCGTTCTTATTGACAGTGCCTGCAAATGAAGTAAGTCCGGTAAATGCGGTTTCGGAGGTCTTTATAGCGTCTCCGGAAGCGGGATCGATATTGCAGTCATCCCACACTTCAGCGGCACCGGCCAGGTCCGGAGGATACTCCGCTACATCACCTGACAGTTCTTCTATGCTGCCGGGGTCTGCGATCTCTCCCTCCAGAACAGTTTCTACGTCCGGACCATCCCCGTATGTCGGACGGTCAGGCTCTGTAGCACCGCCAAGCTGCCCGGGGGCGTTACAGCCTGCTGTGCCTAAACTGATACCTGTGCACAGAGCTGTTATGGCAACCTGTTTGCCGATCCGCCGTCTGGCTTCCAATTCTCTTTCCAGATAACGCAGTTCGCTTTCACAGCGAGGGCAGGTACCGGAACAATCCCCCTGATATGTGCATTCTCTTGTGACATAAGGGATATCATTCTCATCAGCGATCTTCTGTCGGATCTCCTTTAAGATCTTGCATTTGGCTTTTCCCAGCATATTTATCTCCTTTCGGCGGATAGCGTGTCCCATTTGGGAGCAACAGGATTATTTATCAAAGATACGTTTTAACGGATCTGTTTTTATTGACGGAAGTGAAATAGTTAAGTCATAAAGATTATACCCTATTTGCGGATAGTGTTAAAGTATTGATTTTGCTGAAAAAGCACCTTATTATTATGGAGAGGTAAAGAAGGGAGAAACAAAAATGCGTTATTATATAGCTGACCTGCATTTCTTCCACGAAAGATTAAACCGGCAGATGGACGATCGTGGTTTTGAAAGCGGCGAAGCAATGAATGAATATATGATACCTTTGATGAGTATCTCATAAATGACTATATGAGGAATATAGTTCAGTACAAAAGGCAGGTACGTGGATCCGAAGAGCTTGTAACAATACCCTGCCGGATGATCAACGGTTTCTGCATGTTCTCTGATTATGTTCCGCTTACTCTTGATGAGTGGATCGAAGTTGACAGGAAGCGCAGGGAAGAATATTTTAGTAACCATCCTGTTAATGCGATTGATGATACTATAGATGATCAATGACAAGAGAGGTGTCAAAATGGGAAAAGATAATATGACTATGCCGCCGTGGGCAGAAGAAATGCAGGAAGGGGATTTTATATCCACTGCTCCGACTTATGAGGTGGGGAAATATTTTCCGCTCTTTGGAAGGGACGTTTTTAAGGATGCATCCGGTACAGAGCTTAAATACTATTATTATGATCCTGACATGGAGCCGGAGGATAAAGGTAAGCATCCGCTTTTAGTTTTTGTCCACGGGACCGGCAATTCGCTGGTAGGCGATATCTGCATAAACTATGCAGGTGCAGAGTTTTATGCAACGGAGAAATACCAGAAAAGCATGGGCGGAGCATATATACTGGTGCCTGTAGCTAATGAGAGTACCGGAGAGGATGGTAAGACCGTGGGAAGCTGGGATACAGATTATCTTGCGCCGGTTCATGCTCTTATCATGGAATTTATATCGCAGAGAAAGGAGCATATAGGCCCTGTATTCTTATTTGGGAATTCCTCCGGAGCAACCTTTGTTATGCGCCTGATGGATAATTATATGGATGATCTTGATGTTGTTATCCCTGTAGGAAGCAGTGCTCTTCCGGATGACTGTATTCTGGATGAGTATGACAGAAAGGGAAAAACTTTATTCTTTGCGATAGGCAAAAGAGATGAGTTTCATAGCTTTAAGGATGAAGTCGCACCAAGACTGCCTAAGCTGGAAAAAATGAAAAACTGTTTTATCTTCACACCGGAATGGGTCAGGAACGGAGATAAAGGTGTGGCGTCCATCAATGTCGGATTTGAAATGGGGCAGCACTGCCTTGTGAACGGTGTTCATATTAATCTGATGTTTGATGACGGTACGCCGATGGATGAGCGTTTACCCAATGGCATGACGGGATGGATAGCGCAGATAACAGAGAAATAGAAGAATACGGATTCTTGTAAATGAAGATAGTTTGAATTAAAATGAAGGAGGCAGAGCGTATGAAATTCAGAAGAGGTCCGGTAGCACTGGTAGTGCTGGCTTTAGCGGCAGAGATGGCGTATATATTTATAAAAGGCAGCAAAGAAGCCGCAACTGCCAAAGAAAAAAGTGATAAGAAAAAGAGTAACGACAATACGGAGGGAAGATAATGCTTATTATAACTGATGTGGAAACTTTATACAGGATACCCGACAACGAGCTTAAGAAGCTGACTGCGAAGGACAGGGTGATCATATTTTCCAGGACCGGGGCACAGATGCCCATGTCAAAGTTCCAGGCGCTGGCAGCTATAAAGGCAAAGATGGAGATCATCGAGGC
>CADAHD010000268.1 GCA_902787595.1 uncultured Lachnospiraceae bacterium | reverse complement strand
ATTGCCCGAATATCTTGCCAGGGGCTGAAGCTCATCAACAACCACGGGATCTACGATAAATGAAGGGATGCCTACGGAATCGGCTATCTCTCTTGCCAGTATACCGCCCAAGTTGGATGCATGCTGTCCCTGCTTTCCTATCATCAGATCATGAAGCAGTGCATCGGATACGGGATAGGTACCGCCGGGGATGGGCTTTAACATACCGCCGCGGCCTACCACTGCGCTTAAGTCTTCTACCTTAACACCCTTTTCATTAAGGAAATCCATTATCATCTTCTTGCGGAAATCCTTCTGATCCACTATGGAAGCATATTTAGCTATCTCCTCGGTGGAGTGACGGAGGGTCTCTTCGAACAGAAGCTTCTCATCTTCGAAAACACCGATCTTTGTAGATGTGGATCCGGGATTGATTATAAGTAATTTAGCCATCTTTATCTCCTTTCAGGCATTCTTAAGATGCTCTGCAACTATAGCTCCCAGTACAAGAGAGTTGACCTTTACTTCCTTTGAATCGGAACGTGAAGTTAAGATAACGGGTGCCTTGGTACCTGTTAAGATGTTACCGTTCTTGCAATCTACCAAATGAGTAAGAGCCTTGTAAACAAGGTTTCCGGCATGGATATCCGGGAAAAGGATAACATCTGCATCGCCGGCGATCTTTCTGCCTGAAGCGCCCTTGTGGGTTGCAGCTTCCTTATCGATAGCTATATCAAGTGAAAGAGGTCCGTCTACGATGCAGCCGGTGATCTTTCCTTCTTCGTTCATCTTTGTGAGCTCGTCTGCCTCAACGGTAGCGGGCATCTTGGGGTTAACAACCTCAACTGCTGCCACGGGAGCAACCTTGGGGCACTCAAGACCGCAGGCATGTGCGATGTCAACGGTGTTCTCGATGATAGCTGCCTTCTCCTCCAGTGTAGGATAAGGGATGAACGCAACATCGCTTAAAAACAAAAGTCCCTCTCTGCCTTTCATCTCGAAAACGCAAACATGAGAGAGAACCTTGTCTGTACGAAGTCCGACTTCTTTATTTAATACGCTCTTTAAAAAGCTCTTTGTATCTATAAGACCCTTCATATACATATCGGCGGTGCCGTTATGTACAAGCTCAACAGCCTTTGTAGCTGCTTCGATATCATCCTTAACATCTACAACTTCAAAGTTGCCAAGATCGATGCCCAGCTCCTTTGCAATAGGCTCCATCTTATCCTTATCTCCAACCAGGATAGCGTCAGCTATGCCGCGTACTCTTGCCTCCTCAACAGCCTCAAGAACAGGCCCATCCTGTGCTACCGCTACGGAAACCTTCTTACGGCTTACGCTTGATACCTTTGATAACAGATCGTCAAAACTCTTACTCATCTCTCATGTCTCCTTACTATACTTTATGACTATATGGATTGCTTTTATGCGCCACCCCGGCGCACACCTTAAGGCACTATTTTATTACAAACGCCTCCGAAAATCAAGTGCGGGGAAAAGCGCGTATTTCAGGGCGTTCAGGGGCCCTTCACACTGTTTGGCTGCTTAATATATGCCGCCGATGCCGGTATCTTTATCCAGCGTCCCCGTATTGTACAATATCAGGACTTCCTTTATATCCTCATGACTGTTGACAAACTTTGACACGCCGCCCTTATGATAGCGCGTATCAAATATGTAAAGCGTATGGTAATGGTTTAAAAGGAAAGGCACCAGGCAGTTAGCGTAACTGTCCTTGACCAGGGCCATCGCTCCTGCCTCCTCCACTACGGCCTCGTTGGTGATGGTGATGAAACCGTGCTGGTTGCTCAGGAAGTATGAATACTTATCACGCTTATCCAGATACTGCGGATCATAAGGCGTGTCGCTTATCAGTCCGCTGTCGGCATATTCTACTTTTAGATCCCATGAAGGGTGGCTGTAAGAAACTATCTCATCGGGCCTGACATAATCATCATTTATCTTTGAATAGATGCTGCCGTAGAAGTCCGTGGTCACAACTGTTTTATCGAATTCTTCTATGGGCGTAGCATTAAGGCCCAGCGACTTACAGATGGCTGTATATCCTATATATGCGCCGTCTGTAGTCCAGTGATGGTCGGTGCGGTAATAAAGATTTTCACTCCCTTTATACGCCGCATCCGGCAACTCCGCATATGCCTGTATATGGTTTACCTTATCCGGCATAGCATTACTTATCCTGATGATAGTATCAAGCTCCGTAGTCGCAGGTATAGTCCCATTTTTTACCGTGTCGCGTTGCTGCCATTTAGCCGCCTCATAGTCGGGCGAGCCTTCCGGCAGCATATCCCAGTATATGCTCGTAGCGGTAGGCACCAGCATGAGACTTACTCTTGCATTCTCCACATTATTCGCAAGTTTGGAAAACTGCTCTATGTCCTTATCAGCGTTCTGCGGCTCCTCATAAGAATTGATGAGCCTGTCCTCACACAGATATACTCCGCTTATCTCTTTTCGCCCGCTTATGCGCTCCGTGGAATTGATGAGCTTAAGCAGTTCGTCCCTCTTAGGAAAGTGGTCAGAAAGATAATCCTTTACACCTTCCGTATAACGGCCGCTCGTAAGGCCTGCAAAACTGAATTGCGGCCACTTGGCCAGGCTCCTGTTCTCACTTTCCGAGAACTCTGTTTTGGGCGTGAGGAAGAAAGCTATACTGAATATCAGCATCAGCGCCGCGATCAGATATACACTTATTCTTTTGCTTATACTATCCTTTTTCATAAACCTGCCATACCGGCCTCTGTCTTAAAACCTGAAATACAGGAACGGACTGTAGGAGTCACGTACCATACAGGCTGTGCTTAACAGAAACAGCGCTATCATCACCAATACGCCGCAAAGTTCTATCAGCTTTTTGCGGTATGCATTATCTGAAGCCTCAAGCTTCTTTTTAACAGCCGGATATACCGGGAAAGCCAGTATTATCGCTGCCAGCAAAAACGGCGCGTAGTTACCGGCATACCATATAAGATCCGATCCGCAAAAAGCATTATCCTTAAGACATAGCAGCTGCGGGAAATATGCAGCCAGTTCGCCCAGATCATCAAAGGTGAATATGCCAAAACCCACCACTACTATCAATATCGCATAAAGATGCTGAAAAAGCTTAGGCAGCTTCTTAAGGCCTTCGCCCCATACATATTTTTCCAGTGTAAGAAGGATACCGTGATACAGCCCCCACAGTACAAAATTCCAGGAAGCCCCGTGCCATAAGCCCGTTAAAAACCAGACTACAAACATATTGCGCAGGTGTTTGGGCACACTCACTCTGTTGCCTCCCAGCGGGATATATACGTAATCGCGGAACCAGCTAGATAATGATATATGCCATCTGCGCCAGAAATCCGTGATGGAAGTCGCTGCCAGAGGATAATTGAAATTCTCCGGGAAATGAAAGCCCAGCATCTCTCCGAGTCCAATGGCCATATCACTGTAAGCGCTGAAATCAAAATACAGCTGCAGCGTAAACGCCAGTATCCCCAGCCAGGCCGTCACGGCTGATATCCCCTGCGCATTTCTTATCGCTTCCCACAGAGCTCCGCATTCATCCGCTATCAGCAGCTTTCTGAAAAGCCCCAGCAGGAAACGGTGAAAGCCGTTAACAAAGCCGCTCTCATCTACCTTACGCTTCTTAAGCTCCTCCTGTACGGAGGTAAAACGCACGATAGGGCCGGCGATCAGCTGCGGGAACATACATACATAAGTAAGATAATCAAAGTAATTATGTTCCGCCTTTATGCGTCCCTTATATACATCTATTGAATAGCTGACAGTCT
>CADAHD010000267.1 GCA_902787595.1 uncultured Lachnospiraceae bacterium | reverse complement strand
GCTGGACGAGTCCACTCCGTTACCCGAAGGCGTTGAATATGTTATGAGCTGCGCAGCTCTTGAGTACACCTGCGATTTCGGCGTACTGCAGAATAATGCTTATGGCGGAATGCCTATACAGATAGGCTACTGCAACGGCCACAACACCAAGTTAAACTGCCTGGAGTATCATCGCGACAGCGAGCTCAACATCGGATCGACCGATTTCATCCTGCTGCTGGCTAAGGCTGACGATATCGTTGACGGCAAGCTCGACACCTCAAAGGTTAAGGCTTTCCTGGCTAAGAAGGGTGATGTTGTTGAAGTATATGCTACCAGCCTTCACTATGCTCCCTGCTCTGCAAAGAAGGGCGAAGGCTTCAAGGTTGCCATCGTACTGCCTAAGGGTACCAACGGCGCAGTTCCCGCACTGAGCGCAAAGAATGAAGAAGATAAGTGGATGACCGCCTGCAACAAGTGGCTGCTGGCTCATGCAGATGCTTCCGAAGCTAAGGACGGCGCTTACGTAGGTCTTACCGGGGAGAATCCCGATATAGCTGATCTGATCTGAATTTCTTAGGGCTTATGCCTGAAGATAAACAAAGGGAAACCAGGGGGACGGGCATCGTGGTACTGAAGTACCACGATGTCCGTCCCCGCTGGTTTTTCCACTGGTTTGCCCATCACCGCTAGTTTTTCTGTCCCCATTATTCAAAGGGTGGTAGTCTGCTTCTTTCCGTTGCGCCTGCCATTCTGTGAACCCTCAGGGAGCTTTGACGGATCGAAATCCTCCGGCGGCATCATCTCCTGACCATTATCAGGGATACTGCCATCCGGCGGGGTCATCTGACGGCCGTTACCGGGCATATTTCCGTCAGGAGGTGTCATAGTACCGTCCTGCGTGCCATCACCACGGTTAAACCCGCCATGGCCTCCGCCGAAGCCTCCGCGTCCGCCGCCAAAGCCGCCAACATTCCCTATGGTATTGCTTGCTCCGCTTATGCTTACGCTGCCAAGTTCGGTTCCGCCGGCGCTCGCAGTATATGATGATCCTTTTGTAAAATCAAAGCCTGCAAATAATACTGCCGAATAGCTCTTAGAAGGTGTATAGCTTACCACTTCGTTTCCGTCTGCATCGCTGATCACCACTTCCGTGCCGGCCTTCTGCGATCCTGTCCCGGCCACAACCGCATATACCTCCGAACTCTCTCCTATTGACTGCAGCATTCCGGAAGACCCCGCTGCAATAACAGTTCCTCCGCTCATAACACAATCGATACCATAGTCAAAAAATCCGTTGCCGTCATTCTCCGGGCCGTCCACAACCGTATCACCGCCGTAGATATAAATATATCCGTTGGAATCTATACCGTCACCCTTAGCATTAACATACACACTGCCGCCATCAATGTATATGATGTTATCCGCATTGGCATCCATAAAGCCTCCGCGTCCCATGTTATTCTGTGAAGCATCTGCTTCACCGCTATCGCCTGCAGCATTAACACCGTCATCGTCCGCATATACGCTTATATTGCTCGCCGCCAGATCGACTATGCTGCCTTCTATACCCTCATAACTCTTTGAGATATTCACGCTGCTGTTATATACCAGGCAAACATTATCCGCATGTATGCCGTCATCCTGACTTTCTATATCAAATTCTCCGCCCAGGATCAGTATATTTGTATTGCTGTGCATTGCATCATCACCCGAGTGTATCTTAAAGTTTCCGTTTTCTACGTATACTATGCCCTTGCCTTCCTCTTCGCTGTTAGTGGAAACCAGCCCTTTTCCTCCGCAGGTAATGCTGATATCGCCATCATATACAGCCAGCAGGTCCTTGCCCTTAAGAGCATCATCCACGCTCTCTATCTCATAATTCCCGCTCCTTATCACCAGATCATCCTTAGAGCGTATGCCACACGCGTAATTCGCATCTATCTTAAGCGTTCCGCTGCCGTTTATGATAAGGTCAGCCTTTGAGAAGATCACTGCATCCGGCTCATCTTCGCCGTCTTCAAGCGTGTACTTTCCACCGTCGCTTAAACAGTTAACACTGCCCTCTTCAAGCGATATATATGCGTTTTTAGCGCTCTTTACATATATCACCGGTCCGTCATCATTGCTGAGAGTTACGCCGTCCAGGAAAAGATGCACCGCATCTTCACCGCTATCCACGATTATCTGGCCTTCGCTGAGATTGCCGCTGATTATATAATCGCCTTTCTGACTTATGGTGACTACCGATCCTTCTGCTTTCGCTCCGCTGCCGGATATGCTTATGCTGCTGCCGCTCAGAGTGATCAGCGTCGCATCCTCATCCGCTTCGCGATGATCATAATTATCTTTATATTCCGGATAACTCACACTGTATGATCTGTTTGCAAGATCGAGCTCTGCGCTGTCTCCATCTGCAGAAGTCGTGTCTGTTGCTATGGCATCACCGTCCGAACCCGCCGCTTTTGATGCAGTATTTCTGCTTTTTCCGCTTACGCTGCTGTCTTCCCCGTCTGATGCTGATACCGCTGCGCCGCAAGCTGTATTCATAACCATTATTCCTGCCATTGATAACGCTAATAATCTCTTCTTCAACATATGTGTATTCTCCTTTCGATGTAATGATCAATATATCTTGTTTTGTGGCTGCATTTACTTCTATCAAGATCCGCCTTGCTTTCGCTAAGCTCCGCAGGTAGGTGCGTACTAAATTCGTGCTGCGCTACGCTTGCACTCATTAAGTACTTCACCCACGCTCAGGATGACAATACCCGGTCCTATCGCGATATCAGATCTCCTCTGCTGCGTGGCTGACCGGGCGTCCACAGACGATGGTCAGGTTTCCGTTTCTGGTACGGAGCTCGTCGATAAACTCTTTCTCTTTACCTTTATCCTTCATCTCAATACTGTAATTCAGTTCAAATACACTGCCCAGATCCGTGGTCTTTACCTTTATCAGATCCGACTTGTTTAAGTATCTGCTGAAGATATCATCAAAAATCTGTGTATAATCAAGGCTTTCCGGAACCAGGATCTTAAGATGCCTCTCTCTTTCGCCTTTAGCGCCGAAGCCTGCACTCATCAGCAGAATATAGACTGCTCCCACCGTAAGCACTATCGCCGCACTGTAGATAACATAGCCCATGCCGTTTGCCAGCCCCACTGCCATAGCAAAGAATATGGCTGTGATATCCTTTGATGAGCCCGGCGCCGATCTGAATCTGACCAGAGAGAACGCTCCCATCACCGATACGGCCGCCCCAAGGTTTCCGTTAACTACGGTGATGACTACCTGCACCAGCGCCGGAAGTATCACAAGGGCTACAACGAAGTTTCTGCTGTAATTGCTTTTGTACATATACAGAAGGGCTATCACCAGTCCGCATATCACGGATGCTATAAGGCTGATGAAGGCACCACCTGTGGTAAGTTCACCTGCTGAATTGAGTAAATATGATGTAAACATATGGGGTCCTCCTTTTATTTATAATTTTGTTTTTGGCTGAATATCATTCTGTCAAGATCCTTCGCTTCGCTCAGGATGACCGGGGCCGGGGCGTGTCACTCAGGATGTCATCGTTATCAAAACCGGTTCTCCGGCAGGCATCAGTATTGGGGCACTTTGCGATGAGCATGTTTTCTTAAGTCCCTCCTGATATACCCTGCCGTATTTCGAAAACGATGTGGAGAAGATCTCCAGTTCCGAAAGTATCTGCGTGAACCAAAGCGGCAATGCTGCCGGAGCTTTTATCTCCAGGAGGCTTGTTCCCTCATCCAGAAGCAGCTTCCCCCGGTCGCCTGCCGAAAGCTTAAGCTCATCTTTTCGGCTCCTTATCCGCTCATCGATCGTAAAGCGGATATTATCAGCTTCCTTTAGCACGTATGCCCTGCGGTCGTATGCCAGGAAGGTGTCGGGCTTAAGTCCGTGATACTTTATCATGTAGTCGATCTCTTTAAGTATCTGGCAGTCATGATCTTCAGGATATACGCCCTCTTCCAGATAAGCCTGTGCTGTCCTGTAAGGAAATTCCACCCTGCGTTTATATACAACGCCCTTCCATTTCTTCTTCATCTCCAGAAAAACCTTATCTGTATCTTTCGGCGTTCCGTACGCCCGCAGCCTTAGTTTTTCTTTATATACAGGCTTATCCAGAGATTCACGTATCAGTTTGTTATCCGCCGTATCAAAATATATATTGCTTATCGTATACTTTCCGTATGTATCCTCTTTTATCCTGTCCCCCAGCTTTTCCATCAATGCCTTTCTCTGCGTCCGCGTCAACAGATATTTTTTCTCAACTCTTTTAAATATTCCCGCCATAACCATCACCTCTTTTCATGTGTTATCCGATGGCTTTATGATATAAAAAAAATATGTCCACTTCCTGTTCAGAAAGTGGACATATTGTGCAGATTCGGTGTTTAAACTGTGAACTGATCTTTATTTGGTGGCATCTAATGCAGCTCTGGCTGCGATTATATCTGCGCCCAGTTCAACGGTCTCATAAAGCAGATGTATGCGGCCCTGAGGATCCATCTTTTCGTAATTGATGGCAACTCTCTGTACCACGGTAGCGCAGGCTTCTGCCGAAATATCCAGCAGTATGACCAGAACCTGACGGCCCGAATACTGTGTGGAAACATCACCGCGGCGAAGCGTTGAATACAAAGCCTGATCAAGACGCTCTACTGCTTTCTCCAGCTCCTCCTTCTTGGGAAGGTAGCCCTGATCGGGTGCCAGTGTAAAGAGCACCATGCGCGCATCGATGGAACCGCGCTCTGCCCTGCGGTGCAGGAAATTATATACATACTGGAAGCCCCTTACATCCAGCAGATATGCGCCCTTATCGGGAATAACGCTGCTGAAATTGCTCTGAAGGCTCCAAAGATCGATATTATTGGAGTTTTCGCTGTCGCCTTCCTTCGAATAGAAGTGGAAACTGCGTTTTCCGCTCTGCTTAACAAAATACAGAGCCTTGTCAGCCATGGAATATAGATGCACGAAATCCCTTGCATCCTCGGGGGCTATGGCAATACCTATGGAAAGTGAGGTATTCGCATCAAAACGTCCCTCAGAAAGCTTCCATGCAAATTCGGAGATAAGAGTTTCTGCTCTCTGCTTTAAAGTCTGACGGTCTGTTACTCCGCTGAAGAATATCATGAACACATCGCCAAATACACGGCAGAGCACATCATCGGAATCCGTGTTCTCCTGAACGGTCCTGGCTACCATCTGAAGCACTGCCTCGCTTGACTGTGCGCCATAAACATCAGCAAACGCCTTGGAATTATCAAGGTCGATCATGAAAAGGCTGCCGCTGTATCCTGTATTAAGACGGTGATCTATTATCTGAACAGCTGCATTCCAGTCCAGAAGACCGGTAAGCACATCTCTCTGTGAATCATCAACAAACTCATTGTTGCCCTGCATCATGCCGCCCAGACTGCGCTGCTGGTCTATGGATGCAATGGTGTCGTTTATCTTCTGAAGCATTGCACTGGGTATGAAAGGCTTGACGATAAAGCCGGCCGCTACTGTAAGGCAGCGATTCTCCAGTTCAACGTCCCTCTTGGACATACATACAATGGGTATCCTCTTGGTAGCCTCGTTATTACGGATACGGTTTATCAGTTCAAAACCATCCATAACCGTAAGCTGTACCTCCATGAGGATCAGATCCGGGATCGTGGTAGTCAGGAACTGCAATACCTGCGGTCCGGTAACCATCTCGGTAACCTTATAGGTATTGCCAAGAGTTGTCCTGATCACCTCAAGGCTTGTTCTGTCTTCATCAACCACCAGAATGTGTTTCATGATAACCCCTCTCTGCCGCTTCCTTGCGGCTATTTTTTTCAATCGTCATCTACACTGTAATTAGGCGCCTCTTTCGTTATCTGAATATCGTGAGGATGGCTTTCCTTTAATGACGCTGCTGATATTTTAATAAATCTTCCGGTATCCTGCAAGGTTTTTATGTCTTTTGCCCCACAATACCCCATACCGGACCTTAATCCGCCCATCAGCTGGAATACGGTATCTTCAACCGTACCCTTATATGCAACGCGTCCTTCAACGCCTTCAGGCACAAGCTTCTTTGCATTCTCCTGGAAATATCTGTCCTTGCTGCCGTTCTCCATGGCGGATATCGATCCCATGCCACGGTACACCTTGTACTTACGTCCCTGGAACAGCTCGAAGGTTCCGGGGCTCTCATCACAGCCGGCAAAGATGGATCCCATCATACATACGCTGCCACCGGCTGCCAGTGCCTTGGTAAGATCACCTGAATACTTGATACCGCCGTCTGCTATGATGGGGATACCGTACTCTTTAGCCACTGCATAGGAATCCATGATAGCTGTTACCTGCGGAACGCCTATACCTGCCACAACACGTGTGGCTCTATCAGATCCTTTGTAGCCTCTCCCGTAGCCACATTACCTGCTATAAGCTGGAGCTTGGGGAATGCTTCCTTGACCATCTTTACACAGTTGATAACGTTTTTTGAATGTCCGTGCGCCGAATCCAGCACGACCACATCCACACCGGCCTTCGCCAGTGCTGCCACACGGTCAAGGACATTCGCCGTAATACCCACTGCAGCACCGCAGAGCAGTCTGCCCTGAGCATCCTTAGCTGCCAGAGGATACTTGATAGCCTTCTCTATATCCTTAATGGTAATGAGTCCCTTTAATGAATAATCATCATCAACTATAGGAAGCTTCTCCTTACGTGATGCCGCCAGGATCTTCTTTGCCTCCTCAAGGGTAATGCCCTCCTTTGCGGTGACTAAGTTCTCGCTGGTCATGGACTCTCTTATCTTCTTGTTAAAATCCGTCTCAAACTTAAGGTCGCGGTTGGTGATTATACCCACAAGCTTGCGCCCCTCTGTAATGGGCACGCCGCTTA
>CADAHD010000266.1 GCA_902787595.1 uncultured Lachnospiraceae bacterium | reverse complement strand
ACCCGCGTCGCGCCGCCGTGCGGCAATCACGGCACGGGCTGCCTGCTGTCCAGCTCCATCGCGTGCGGCCTGGCGTCCGGCCTGCCCATGCTCGAAAGCATCCGGCGCGCCAAGGAACGCCTCTCCGACGCCCTTGCGCGCGGGCTTTCGCTCGGACACGGCAACAGCCCCGTCGATTTCCGTTGACCTCCTGAAAACGCCCCGCAACGAAAGGAACCGTCTCATGCAGGACCGAGAAGAACAGCATCCCCGTATCAACCTTTGAGAAATCGGTCTTGAGTCCGATAGCCACAAAGAATACAGGCGCAAATATCATGTAGCTGTTGATACTCACCTTCCTGTCGATATACCCGGCGTCCCTTATGTTGCAGAGGATGATGCCGGCCACATACGCTCCGGTGATATCGGCTATACCAAAATACTTTTCTGCTGCATATGCCATCAAAAAGCAGAGTCCCAGTCCTATGATCGGGATACGTCTGGTATGGGGGTAACGGGCATCCACGACTTTCATGATATGGTAGATAACAAATCCGCCTACCAGGGAAACAACAAGGAACAGCAGAGTCTTTCCGATTACAAGCACGGTATTGCTGTCGGGATCCTTCATGCCCAGAACAAAGGTAAGGACTATGATACCTATAACATCATCGATAATGGCCGCACTTAGTATTGTCTGTCCCACACGGCCGTTAAGATATCCCATCTCACGGAGCGTCTCTACAGTGATGCCTACCGAAGTAGCAGTCATGATACTGCCGATGAACAGCGCACGTAAAAACTCCTCCGTACCCGGTGCCGCAAAGCCGTGTATGCACATATACAGGATAGCCCCGCCTGCCAGCGGTACCGCAACACCCACGCACGCTATAGCCAGGGCGATAAGACCGGATTTCTTCAGCTCTTTTATATTAGTCTCAAGACCCGCGGAGAACATTATCAGGATAACGCCTATCTCCGCCATCTGATTGATAAAATCTCCGGGCTTGACCAGATTTAACAAAGCCGGCCCCAGTATAAGTCCCGCTATAATCTCACCTACCACACCCGGAGCTTTGATCTTCTTGGCCAGTATTGCCATGAACTTGGCAACCAGTATTATTATCGCCAGATCCCTGAGTATCACATATGTTTCCATTTTTATATACTAAAAGGATGGTCGCAGAAATCTGCAACCATCCCCCATCTCCTTCCTGTGGCTATCAGTTTATCTTAAGTTCGTTCCAGGCATCATCGGGAACTATTGCAATATAGGTCTTACCTGTGTTGAGCACGATGTGGGAAGTATCCGCATACATGTATACGCAGCGCTCCGACTCACCGTACTTCACCCAGTTGATGGGTACTGCCTCTCCGTTCTGAAGCAGATATCCGTCCCAGGGCTGGCCAACCAGGATATTATATATCAGGTAGCCATGCTCATCCAGCTGTGTAAAGCTGCACTTCTGGATAATGACATTTTCAAAGGTCAGGTGCTTGTTTGCGTTTCCTTCGTCAACATAGACATTACCGTACTCATAATACTCGTACTTGCCTATCTCTTCATTGTAATGAAGCTCAGACTTGTTGTGAGGGAAAGGCAGTATAACATCTTTTGCCTTAAAAGCATCATTGTGGCTGTCTGAGAGGTTTATCTCTTTATTGGAGAACTCAAAATGCTCTCCGGGATAGAACTGGTTGTATGTCTCGGAATAACCTGCACGCTGTATACGTGTGCCCAGTCCGTCGTAGCTCTTGCCGGTGCTGGGATTGGTATAAGCATCAAAGGTAATGTACTCTGTATACTCAGTGCTCTTACCGTTTGAGAAACGCGCAAAGCCGCCGCTTAAGTTATTGGTATAATCCTTGGACGTATACTGGTTGATGTAGTAAGGACCACCATCGTGGCAAAGGATCGCATTGTACTCTGCAGCCACCATAAAGTTAGTGGGACGTGCGCTACGTACGCTGCCGAACTGCTTGATGTTCTTCCAGTCCTTGATGATAGGCATAAGACGTGTGATACGTCCGTTAGCCGTACTGTTCATCATCTCGTAAACTATGTCGGCGTCACTGGTCCCGTAATGAGGCAGAGCTGTGATCTCGTTATCGGTCATCACGGCTATGGGACGCTGGTCTTTAAGTTCAAGGGGAATGAACTCGTTGGTGAGCTCGCTGCGATACATGCCTTCGGGGATAACATCTACCTCCTCCTCGGGCTCCTCTGCTACAGGCTCTTCATCAACAGGTGCAGGATCACTGTTGCCTGCCTGAGTAACGTCTACTCCTGTATTCTCCGGAGTAAGTTCAACCACGGTACCGGGCTTAGTCTCAGTTCCGGGGTCATTGCTGGTGCAGGCTGCAGCAAAAACAGATACTGCCATGCCCAGCATGAGTAGTGTAATGCTTCTCTTTTTCATAATTTCTCCTCCCGTTGCATCGTGTACTGTACATCTGATCGTTAAACATCCCGATACAACATAACAACGCGTCAGGCCCTCCCTTTATTGCAACTGTTGCAACAAAACCTGACTTCTATTCTTCCGATATTCGATTGTAAAGTGTTCCCTGAGGGAATCGAACCCCCAACTGGTCCTTAGGAGGGACCCGTTATATCCATTTAACTAAGAGAACCTCATGGCTTCGCCATTCGGTTGCGGTCCGCCATGCATAATCTGCTTCGCAGATGGGCGGCCCGCTATCGCTGGCCAAGCATTATCTTACGCCCTCAGCAGCGGGGTGCTTCGGGCTGAAGGAACACTTTGTCGCGCTGACATTGTGCATCCCTCTACTAAACGCCCTCAGCAGCGGAGTGCTTCGGGCTGTGATTTACATTTCAAGGTAGGTACTTAACTAAGAGAACGTGCCGAACTCCGTAGTGTACTTAAAGCTTTACCTTATCAAGATTCTTCCGGCTTCGCCCTCAGAATGACACGGGGTGAGCCTCTTGCAGTAACCGGCTTACGGGCGGATCTCGGTCTTGCCACCCATGTAAGGGCGGAGAACCTCGGGAATGGCTACGCTGCCGTCTTCACGAAGGTTGTTCTCAAGGAAGGCGATGAGCATACGGGGCGGAGCAACCACAGTGTTGTTAAGCGTATGAGCCAGGTACTTTCCGTCCTTGCCATCAACTCTTATCTTAAGCCTTCTTGCCTGAGCATCGCCCAGATTGGAGCAGCTGCCCACTTCGAAGTATTTCTTCTGGCGGGGGCTCCAAGCCTCTACATCCACGCTCTTTACCTTAAGATCTGCAAGGTCGCCAGAGCAGCACTCAAGGGTACGAACAGGTATATCCATGCTTCTGAACAAGTCTACAGTATTCTGCCACAGTTTGTCAAACCACATCGGGCTGTCTTCGGGCTTGCAGACTACTATCATCTCCTGCTTTTCAAACTGATGTATACGGTATACACCGCGCTCTTCCAGTCCGTGCGCGCCCTTTTCCTTACGGAAGCAGGGTGAATAACTGGTAAGCGTATAAGGAAGTTCCTCTTCGGGAACGATCTGGTCGATAAACTTGCCTATCATCGAATGCTCGCTGGTACCGATAAGATAAAGATCTTCGCCCTCTATCTTATACATCATGGCATCCATCTCGGCAAAGCTCATAACGCCGGTAACGACATTTGAGCGGATCATGAAAGGAGGCACACAGTAAGTAAAGCCTCTGTCGATCATAAAATCCCTTGCATAGCTTATCACAGCAGAGTGCAGTCTGGCAATATCTCCCATGAGATAATAGAAACCGTTTCCTGCAACACGTCTTGCGCTGTCAAGATCTATGCCTTTCAGTTTTTCCATTATATCGGTGTG
>CADAHD010000265.1 GCA_902787595.1 uncultured Lachnospiraceae bacterium | reverse complement strand
TTTCACAATTTGCTTTGCCAGATAATAAATCTAACTTCAATAGTGTAGTTTTAGCAAACTGTGCAAGCAAAATATACACAGGTGGAGCTACTCCTTATGAGGAACTTGAATGGTGGCAAAATGAAATTGGTAAATGGAAACAATGGCAAATGAGCCAAGACTATGATGGAAAAACTGGTACAGGAGGCTTATGAAAAAAGAGCCTTCAACGGCACCTGGCTGTATGCAGAAAAAGGAAAGATTGTGAGCAAGGGTGCTGTCGGTTTCCGTGATTTTTCGGATAAGCTGCCGATGCGGGAAGACAGTGTCTTCGAGCTTGCGTCGATCACCAAGCAGTTTACGGCAGCGGCGGTAATGCTGCTTGTAAGGGACGGTTTTTTAAGCCTTGAAGATGAGGTTACTAAGTATTATCCGCAGATCCCTTACCCCGGAGTAACCATAAGGAATCTTCTTACACACACAGGAGGCATTCCCGAAACTTATGATGAAGATAACTGGATCGTCCGGAAATGGAAGGAAGATAATAAAGTGCCTGGCAGCGATACGGTTATACATTTCCTTACTGAGAGCGGGGAAGAAGTACATTTTGCCCCGGGAGAAGATTTTGAATATACCAACGGCGGATATAATCTGCTGGCCGAGATAGTCGCAAAAGCAGCAGGGATCCCCTTTGAGGAATATTTACGAAAGAATGTTTTTGAACCTGCAGGGATGTATCATACCGGTGTATATCATATCTGGACCGAAGGTATTCCGCATGATAATACTGCCCGTAATATGGTAGTTAAGGACGGCAGACATATTCCGGTAGCTGATTCGGCTGACAGGGATGTGATTGCATTCGACGGGCTTAACGGCGATGATTATGTATATACCGATATTTTTGATATGTTCATCTGGGACAGGGCTTTAAGGGAAGAAAAAGTACTTACTCTTGAAGAACAGAAGATAATGTACAGTACGGTGAAGCTTAATGACGGAAGCATATCAGGGGCGGATGATGACAGGGATGGCTATGGTTTTGGCTGGGATATAAAAAATGATCCGGAGTTTGGACTGATAGTTAAGCATGGAGGCGGTATGCCGGGGCTTAATACCTGGTATGAGCGTTTTGTTGATGATGACAGGGTACTTATCTTTATGGGCTGCCGTGAAGCAGAGGATGTACGTTCTGACGCTGCTTTCTGGAACGGCATGCGTGCCATAGCAATGGATAAGGAGCCGGGAGCTGTTACTTCCATTGAAGATGAAAGCCTTAAAGATCCCGACAGATCAAAGTGGGAGGCATTCTGCGGAAAATATGATCATCCCGATGATGCAGAACTTATCATTGAAGAAGTGTTCCTGAAAGACGGAGATCTTTTTGCGAAAGGCGTTGATGAGGATGGAAGAGACTTTATGTCTAAGTTTTATCCCATCGGTGAGAACAGATTCAGTATGAAGAGGAGATGGACGCATTTTATATTCGGTGATAATGAACTGATCTACGATGAGACAAAATGCCGTAAGCAGTGATCTTATAATACTGATAGACTGAAAAAACTGATCAGACAGGAAAAAACAAATAAGAAACCAAGGGACGGACCTGGTGGCACTTTAGTACCACCAGGTCCGTCTCCTTGGTTTTCAGTTCGCCTGCCGGGTGAATCATTCTCGTGAATGCCGTTATTGGAGGCGGAGGTAAAAGGGAATACAATTTTTGATGGAGGTGGGCATATGGAAAAGATAAGAGTTAAAAAGTACAGTCTGCTGCAGAACATCATATACGTATACCGCGGTGTGGCGAAGTATAAGCCGTATCTGATAGCACTGCTGGTATTGTCGCTTTTTTGCAGTGCTGGTGCTAAGTTTATCTGGTTGTTTTTAAGCAAGTATATCATCGAGTATATCGGTAGTGGGATGAGCGCGGCGGAATTGATAAGGATAGTCCTGATACTGTCTGTTTCAAATATCATCTGCATGCTGGGACAGAATGCGGTGAACTTCGGTAAGGAGCCGGCCGCTTTTTATGTGCGCCCAATGTTTATGTTAAAGCGCAATCGCAAAAGCATTGATATGTTTTACGAGAATCTTGAAGACCGCAATGTGCTGGATGCGGTAGAGAGATCAAAAGCGGCCACCAGGAATGTGGATGTGGGTATAGAGGGGATCATCCGTTTTACTCTGGATCTGTGCCGGGGAGTGTTTACCTGTATCGTAGTAGCTTTCATTCTTTTAAGACTCAGTATCCCTATGGTCGTGCTGGTATTGGTGTTTTGTTTTATTGCATATCTGTCTGCTGATAAAGCTACAAGACTTGAAAAGAAGCTTACCGATGATGATGTGACATATGAAAAGAGAAAGCTTGAACATTTTAAGAAGATAAGCAATGATTTTGTGAACGGAAAGGATATAAGGATATACGCTGCTGCGGGAAAGCTGTATGAGACACAACGTAAGCTGCATGAGCTGCTTCACGCAAAGCTGTGCAGAGCGCGTTTCAACTGGATGGGGAGCGGGATCTTCTCAAGCGCTTTGGAATTTATAAGAGAAGGGATACTGTATTTTATTCTTATCACTTTTATATTGGATAAGCATATAGGCATAGCGGATCTGATGCTCTATCTTGGCTGCGTTCACAATCTGGCTGAAAGCTTTGACGGCTTTCTGAAGACCTTTTCAAAAATGAGGAAGTGCAGCGCGCAGGTTAACGATTACCGTGCGCTTAATGAATTCTGCGATGAACAGAACAATGCGGATGATGAGAAGACTGAAACGGAGTTAGATGAACTGCTGTCCGCAAAGAGGTATGAATTCCATTTTGATAAGGTGTCCTTTAAATATCCCGGCAATGAAACGTATGCGCTTAATGATCTGAGTCTGACATTTACTGCAGGTGAAAAGCTGGCGATAGTGGGGCTTAACGGGGCAGGTAAGACAACGTTTGTAAAACTGTTGTTAAAACTGTATCATCCATGTTCCGGCAAGATATATATCAACGGAGTTGATATATCAGACATACCTGATAAGCAGTATTATAAGCTTTTTGCACCGGTCTTTCAGGATATGGAGTGTTATGCGATTTCACTTGCCGAAAACATATCCATGAAAAAAGAGGAAGAGACGGATAAGGAACGTGCAAAGAAATGCATAGAGCAGGCGGGACTGGGAAACAAGCTGGCCGGATATAAAGAAGGTGTGGATACACCGATGCTAAGAGTGCTTCATGATGACGGGATAGTCCTGTCGGGGGGAGAGTTGCAGAAGATGGCACTGGCCAGAGCTTTATATAAGGATGCGCCGGTAGTGGTTCTTGATGAGCCTACGGCAGCCCTGGATGCGATGGCAGAGAGCAGGATGTATGAACAGTTTGATTCAATGGTTGATGGGAAAAGTGCAGTTTATATTTCGCACAGGCTCTCAAGCACACGCTTCTGTGATCATATAGCATTGTTCGAAAACGGCAGTATTACAGAGTATGGAACGCATGATGAATTGATGGAGACAGGTGGTGCCTATGCGCAGATGTATGAGATGCAGTCGCACTACTATAAGAAAGGAGAGGAAGATGAAGCAGCTGTTTGATATCATTAAAAAATGTATTAAGACCGGCAGATACTTCTACGCGCGGATTGTAAGAAAGAAACGCTCATATCCGCTGATAATTATACTTAGTATATTCATTTCCGCGGCAGCTCCTTTTATAAATATGGTCGGCCCCAAAATGATCATTGAGGAACTGATGGGTGCACAGGAAAAGATAAGACTTATCATGTATGCAGCAGCTGTCATAAGCGGTAATTTTATCGCAGCTGTTTTGCTTA